>CAZZJX010000138.1:1309-4533 GCA_964654845.1 uncultured Dehalococcoidales bacterium | reverse complement strand
GATGAGTTCATCGGCACCGAGCATATCCTGGTTGCAATGGCCAGGGAGCGGGACGGGGAGGCTGCTAATATCCTTGGTGACTTTAGCATCGACCAGGAGAAGGTCTACCGTGCCCTCCAGGAGATCCGAGGAGGACACCGGGTGACCGACCCCAGAGCAGAGAGCAAATATGGCGCTCTGGAGAAGTACAGTCGCGATCTCACCATGCTCGCCCGCGAGGGTAAATTGGACCCAGTTATCGGGCGAGAGGACGAGATAAAAAGGGTGATGCAGATCCTCACCAGGCGCACCAAGAATAACCCGGTTGTCATCGGCGATGCCGGGGTGGGCAAGACCGCCATCGTAGAGGGTTTGGCCCAGAAGATAGTGGCCGACGATGTGCCCGATTCTCTCAAAGGCACAAGAGTGATAGCCCTTGATATGGGAGCACTGGTGGCGGGCTCGAAGTTCCGCGGCGAATTTGAGGAGCGCCTTAAGGCGGTGATGGATGAGATCCGTGAGGCTCAAGGCGAGGTCATTCTCTTTATCGATGAGATACACACCGTGGTAGGCGCTGGAGCTGCTGAGGGCGCCATCGACGCCAGCAATATGCTCAAACCAGCCCTCTCACGAGGCGAACTGCAATGCGTGGGGGCAACAACGTTGGACGAGTATCGGGAGCATATCGAAAAAGACGCCGCACTGGAGCGGAGGCTGCAACCTGTTTATATCGGCGAACCGAGCGTTGATGCTACCATCGAGATACTCCACGGGCTGCGACCCAGATATGAGGCGCACCACAAGATACAGATCACCGACTCCGCCCTTGAGGCTGCTGCCAGTCTGAGCCAGAGGTACATTTCGGAACGTTTTCTCCCTGACAAAGCAGTGGACCTTATCGACGAGGCTGCCTCAAAGCTCAGGATCGATACCGAGAGCGCCCCTGCTGAGGTAAAGGAGCTGGAAAAACAGGTGCAGCAACTGGTCGATGAGGAGGAAGCGGCATCGCAGCGGCGGGAGTATGAGCGCGCTGCCCAACTTAAAGTCGAGCGGTTCCGCCTCGAGGAGGAGTACAGTCTGGCGAAAAGCAATTGGCTTCAGAAGGAAAAAATCGATGGTATGGTCGATGAGGAGAACATCGCCGAGTTGGTCTCCAAATGGACGGGTATTCCTGTATCCCACATGATGGAGGAGGAAACAGAGAAACTTTTGCATATGGAGGAGCGCATCCATGACAGGATCATCGGCCAGGACGATGCCGTTAAGGTTATCTCCGATGCAATCAGGCGGGCGAGAGCCGGACTAAAGGACCCCAAGAGGCCCATTGGCAGCTTCAT
The DNA here is from genome assembly GCA_964654845.1 of uncultured Dehalococcoidales bacterium. Classification (GTDB taxonomy): domain Bacteria; phylum Chloroflexota; class Dehalococcoidia; order E44-bin15; family E44-bin15; genus DAOUVR01. The sequence goes on along the minus strand of CAZZJX010000138.1, from coordinate 3,217 downwards.
CTTTCTGGGGCCGACCGGTGTCGGCAAGACAGAGCTGGCTCGCGCGCTGGCTGAGTTCCTGTTCGACGACGAAGAGGCCATGGTACGGCTCGACATGTCCGAGTACATGGAGAAGCACACCGTGTCCCGTCTCATAGGAGCTCCACCCGGCTATATCGGCTACGAAGAAGGCGGGCAGCTCACCGAGGCGGTGAGGCGCCGACCCTTCAAGGTAATCCTCTTTGACGAGGTGGAGAAGGCACACCCCGACGTGTTCAACGTCCTGCTCCAGATCCTCGAGGATGGCAGGCTAACCGACGGCCATGGCAGGACTGTCGACTTCAAGAACACCGTGGTGATCATGACCTCCAACCTGGGCACCGAGGAGTTTCAGCGCCAATCGCTTGGCTTCTCTCGGGAGACCAAGGGTGAAAAACAGCGGCTAAAGGGCGCCATAGATGATACATTAAAGAAGACCTTTCGCCCCGAGTTTCTCAACCGTATGGATGAGATCGTTATCTTTGAGCCCCTCACCGAGGAGCAGATCAAAGAGATAGTAGACCTGATGATAAAGGACGTACAGAAGAGGCTTGTTGACAGGAAGATAACCATTGAGCTGACTGAAGAGGCGAAGGTTCAACTGGCAAAAGAGGGCTTCGACCCCGTTTTTGGGGCACGCCCATTGCGCCGCACCATACAGCGTCAGGTAGAGAACCCCCTGTCTAAGAGAATCCTACAGGGTGAGTTTAAGGAGGGAGACCGCGTCCAGGTCGACGCGGGAAGCGATGGTTTCACCTTCACCACTGACTCGCTCAAATAGATGAGTGGTTCTTCCCATCAATGCCAGGCTTGTCTTGAACTAAGTGCCTGTTCCAGTAGGGGCGTCCTTCTGAGAAGGATTGAACGCCCCTACTACGTTATAGGTATCAGGTAAAATCCAGAGGGAATTGCCCTCTGGCGGGAACTCGGGGTGTCCCCCAGAGGTACATTTCAACGCAGGTAGGCAGGTTAAAATGCTAAAGATGCTGCGAAGCATGCATAATGGGTGAGGTGTGCGATATTACCAATCATATGAATGAGTAGAACCACTTGACTTCCCTGGCTGTTTCCTATAGTTTTGCAATTGAAAAGTAATGGAAAACAGCGAAAACGAAAAGCCGGATGAAGGTGGCCAGCTCGAGAACGGCACAACAGAAGAGAATCTGACAGGTGAAGCGAGCACCGAGCAGGCAAGGAAGCGGCGTTGGACAAAGCAACATTGGGTGGGCCTCTTCCTCATTGTAGGCATCATTGTTGTCTTCGTAGTTGTATACTTTATGAGCAAAGCACTGGGTGACGCCTGGCTTTACGGCTATTTTGGTATATTCATAATCAGCCTCATGGCAAGCGCCACTCTCATAATATACATCCCTGCTTTTCCAGTGGTATTCGTTATGGGTGCGATATTGAATCCGTGGCTCGTGGGGCTGATGGTAGGGCTGTCCGAGCCAATAGGCGAGTTAACTGGTTATATGGCGGGCTATAGTGGCAAGGTGGCGCTGCAGAACAGGAAGTTCTACACCAGGCTGGAGCGGTGGATGCAGCGAAGACTCCCTCTGGTTCTCTTCGGTTTCTCGGCAATACCGAACCCTTTCACCGACATCGCAGGTGTGGCCGCTGGAACCATCCGCTACCCCATATGGAAGTTCCTTCTTGTCATGTTTGCCGGCAAGATGGTCAAGGGCTTAATGGTAGCCTTTGCCGGCTATTGGACACTGCGCCTGGTGGTGCAGCACCTCATCGGATAGTGTTCTTGCCTCGCAGAATGAGGCGCCACTAATCATACCAAAGAGTACACTGGTTTGACACCCCAATTGAGGTATCGTATAATCATAAGCTAGCAATGCCGAAACGAACATATCAACCAAAGAAGATACCCAGGAAGCGGGA
>CAZZJX010000138.1:0-1209 GCA_964654845.1 uncultured Dehalococcoidales bacterium | reverse complement strand
AGCTAGCAATGCCGAAACGAACATATCAACCAAAGAAGATACCCAGGAAGCGGGAACATGGCTTTTTAAAGCGCATGAGCACTCGCGGCGGCCGAGCCGTGCTTAAGAGGAGGAGGCTAAAGGGTCGCACGCGGCTAACGGTGTAGGGATGAGGAGAGAAGAGCGGCTCGCCAAGAGAAAGGATTTTGAGACAGTATATAAAAAAGGGAGGTCGTGGGCCAATAATCTGCTGGTGCTAAGGGCATTGCCAAACGAGGTCGGAGCAAGCCGATATGGCTTCGCTGTGGGGAAGCGATTGGGAGGAGCAGTGGTAAGAAATCGAGTGAAGCGGCGGCTTCGGGAAGGGGCAAGGCTAACGCCAGTTAAGGATGGTTGGGATATAGTGCTCATCGCTCGTCAGCATGCGGTTGATACCGATTATCATACTTTAAAGAGGGCAATGGAGGAACTGCTGGCTCGGGCGCAGCTACTGGGCAACGGGAGGGAAGAGGCTTGACGACAACTCTCCCCCGAAAAACTATCCCTTTAGCGGGGGTCCCAACGAGGGTTGCCCAAGGGTTGATCCGTCTTTATCAGATGACGATTTCGCAATTTACTCCCTCCTCCTGCCGCTTTGTTCCCAGCTGTTCTCAATATACCCTGGAAGCGATTGGAAAATATGGCCTTTTAAGGGGCGTTTGGTTAGGAACGAGACGACTCGCTCGTTGCCACCCTTTTAATCCTGGTGGATATGATCCTGTGCCTTGATGCCCCTTTTTCTGCGGCTTATGTAGTGACTTCATGAAAAAGAGATTTTCGTTGTTATTTGCCCTGCTAATAGTGGGCTGCCTGTTCCTGACAGGTTGCCTTCCCGGCGCCGGCGGAGGTTTCCTCTGCGGCGGCGGCTCAGCCCCGAGCGGATGGTCAGGGCCGGTGCTGGGTAATGATACCCTGTATGTGGGCTCTATGACGGGCAGAGTTATCGCTTTGGAGGACCTCTCCATGGCGCGGGCGAGAATAAAATGGCAGTACCCTCCAAGTGATGAATCAGCACTCGGCTATATCTACAGCACACCTTGTGTGGCGGACGGAGTGGTCTATGTTGCTGCCTATGGGAGCGCAACGCGCGACCCCAGGGTTTATGCCATCGATAGCGAAAACGGGTGGAGAATTTGGGCCTACCCCGAGGAGGGTTCCATCGGTCCCATCATAGGCGGCCCGGTGATTGCC
>CAZZJX010000137.1:0-4548 GCA_964654845.1 uncultured Dehalococcoidales bacterium | reverse complement strand
AGGATTGCCCTGGATAGCGTGCTGGAGGTCATTAACGGTGCCATTGGAGGAATTCTACTACTGGATGAAGAAACCCAAACACTATCCTATCGCATACACCGCGGCGTGTCGGCCAAATACGCTGAGGAGATGCGGATGTCTGTGGGTGAGGGTGTAGCGGGAAAAGTGGCCCAAACCGGTGAACCTATACTATTGGAAGACATCTCCAAAGATCCGCGTACTGTCCGCCTTGACCTGGTGAGCGCACAGGGTATCAAAGGGGTCGTCAGCATTCCTTTGAAGGTAAAGGATAAAGTTGTAGGTGTGATGAATGTTGCCAGCACCGAGGCAGGCAGGTTTGGCGCAGACGATGTCTACCTGCTCAATTCCATTGGCGACTACCTTGGCACCACAATTGAGCAAACACGCTTATACGAACGACTGGCAAGTGCAGGAGAAAGATACCAGGCCCTTCTTCAGCATGCTCTGGTGACGCAAGAGGATGAACGAAAAAGAATCGCCCGGGAGTTGCACGATGAGACCAGCCAAGCGCTCACCAGCTTGACCCTAAGCCTACAGGCTATTATAGGGATGGCGGAAATGAAAGGCATCGAGGACACTGAGCTTATGGACATGCTCAAAAAAACGCAGTCTCAGGCGGTTCATGCCGCCAATGAGATAGTAAAGCTGATGAAGGAACTGCGCCCCACTTTGCTCGATGAGCTTGGAATGTACGCCGCAATCCACCGCTATGCTAAGGATACCCTGCAACCCCAAGATATCAATGTATCGGCAGAATTTAAGGGCACGGATGAACGTCTCCCAATGGAGGTTGAAGTAACGCTTTTCCGTATCGCCCAGGGGGCAATAGGCAACATCATGGAACACTCACAAGCTAAGAATGCGACCATCAATGTTGAGTGCGATGCCAATGAGTGCCGGTTACAAATCGAGGACGACGGCAAAGGTTTTGATGTCAGCAAGGTGACACAGGTTGAATCTAGCGGTCGGGGGGCAGGCTTATTCACTATGAAGGAGAGAGTTAGACTGGTGGGAGGCAATTGTCACGTTGAGTCCCAGGCGGGGCGAGGCACTAAGGTCACAGTGCAGGTCCCACTGTCGACGGATTTGTCACATGAAGAAGATCAAGGTACTCATAGCTGATGACCACACCCTCGTGCGAGATGGCATCCGCGCTCTGCTAGTGCTAGCCGCGGATATAGAAGTTGTCGGCGAGGCAGCAACTGGAAAAGAAGCCCTGGAACAAGTAAAAGAGCTTCGGCCAGACGTGGTTCTCATGGATTTGATGATGCCTACGATGAGCGGGCTAGATGCAACACGTAGAATACGCCGGGAATTCCCCGAAACGAAGGTGCTGGCACTGACCCAGTATGACGACAGCGAATACGTCATCCCTGTTATCGAGGCAGGAGCCCGCGGCTTCATAACTAAAATGGCAGCGTTTGCGGAGCTTGCTTCAGCCATTCAGGCTGTCTCCAAAGGGGATTCTTACCTATCTCCATCGGCAGCAGCGGCTCTCGTCGAAGAATGCCAGCAGAAAACCACCGAGGACGGCAGAAAAGACCCCTACGACCAGTTGACAGACAGAGAGAAAGAGGTGCTAAAGCTGGTTGTCGAGGGACATACTGCTCGAGAAATTGCAGATTTACTGGTCGTCAGCCCCAAGACCGTGGAGTGGTACAAAACCAGCCTGATGAACAAACTCGACATCCACAACAGAACCGACCTGATCAAGTTCGCCATACGCAAGGCGCTCATAACCCTGTAAAACTCGACTCATTCCCCGTCCTAAATTATCCCCTTACCAGTGTTTTACCCTATCAGCAAACAGGGGTTTTCCCACTGCAAATTCCATCTACATAATCAAGCCATCCCAGGGTGTTTCCCATAGACCTACCGGAGTAACCAGGTAAAATACTAGTAGGAATCTTATTATTCCCTTGCAAGGAGTATCTGATGTATTTAGACGTAATCGGCAATGCTCAGAGCAAGCGAGTGGGAAAATCCGCCCCCGACCGTAGCCTTGTGCCTCCCTGCCAAGCTGTCTGCCCCCTGCACATGGACATCAGGGAATATGTCGATTTGCTTGCGCAAGGAAGGACGATGGAAGCTTTGCATGTCATAAGGAATGGTAACCCTTTCCCCGCTATCTGTGCCTATGTTTGTACTCATCCCTGCGAGGAGGCTTGCCGACGCGGCGAGGTGGATAAACCTATCGCCATCCGAGCGTTGAAGAGATTCGCTGTAGAATTCGGCGGCGACAGGATGATGAAGGTTGAAGCCAGGACTGAGCACTGTGAAAAGGTTGCCATAATAGGGTCTGGCCCGGCCGGATTGGCCTGCGCCTACTATCTAAGAAAGCTCGGCTATCCGGTAACCGTCTTCGAGGCCCACTCTGAACTGGGAGGTATGCTCCGCGTAGGTATCCCCCAATACCGTCTTCCTCGGGAGGTACTCGATACCGAAGTTCAAAGACTAACTCAAATGGGGGTTGAAATCAGGACGAATACGCGAGTGGTATCCCTGGAGCTGCTATCTGACATAGGTTACAAGGCCATCTTTGTTACCATTGGTGCCCATCAGAGCCTCAGAATGGGAATAGAGGGAGAAGATAGCCCCGGGGTTATAGATGGAGCAACATTTCTCCGCGAAGTCAACCTCGGGCTTAAGCCATCTCTAGGTGAAAGGGTTGGTGTGGTAGGCGGTGGGAATGTAGCAATCGATGCCGCCCGTACTGCGGTTCGACTTGGTGCACGAAGGGTGAATATCCTCTACCGTCGCAGCCGTGATGAGATGCCGGCGGACCAGGTTGAAGTAGAACAAGCTGAGGAAGAAGGGATAGAGATACAGTTTCTTGTAGCGCCTATCCAAGTAAAAAGGGAAAAAGGACAATTAAATGTTACCTCCACAAAGATGGAGCTTGGCGAACCGGACGCCAGCGGCAGGCGTCAGCCTATGCCGATCAAGGACAGCGCCTTCACTAAGAAATTCGATGCTTTAATTACTGCTATCGGTCAATCGCCTCAGACACCGGAGGATTTTCGCCTTCGCATAGGCAGGGGCAGCACTATCCAGGTTGACCCGGTCACGCTTACTACCAATAGGACCGGGGTCTTCGCCGGTGGAGATGCTGTGACCGGGCCGGCAACCGTAACACAGGCCCTGGCAACTGGCAGACTGGCAGCTTCCCGTATCGATGATTATCTCCAGCACAGGTATCCACTGGCAAGCAGTGCCGAAAAAGAAAGCCCCATTGGCCATCTACTGCCCGAAACAATAGAAACGATAAGGAGAATCGGCCGACTTGAGCCACCGACACTTACTGCGAAAGCGAGGGCAGAGGACTTCGCGCCGGTAGAGCTCGTATATGACTGGGAAAGCGCTGCCAACGAAGCTAGAAGGTGTCTGCGGTGCGGCATAGGCGCGGAGATCCTGTTCCAAGACAAATGCGCTTCCTGCCTGACCTGCATACGTGTCTGTCCATATCACGTGCCCTACGTTGATGAAAGTGGCACCATCCAGATACCGTCTGACCAGTGCCAAGCCTGCGGTATATGTGTTGTCGAGTGCCCGGCGAAGGCGATAGTCCTGAGAAAGCCACACGACCGAAGACAAATCGCTGAAGAACTGGACCATATACTCAGGTCTGTGGCGGAATCGAAAACCAAGCCGGTCATCGTCGGCTTTTGCTGCCAGTACGGGCTCTTCGGCACCGGTACTCTGGCAAGGATTTGGAGGGGAGCCAAGGCCGGCGTCTGGATTGTGCCCGTGCTCTGTGTAGCCAAGGTGGAGGCCGACCACATTCCGCGCGCCTTCGAGGCGGGTGCAGAAGGAGTTTTCATCGCGGGGTGCGGTGAGCAATGCTCCAGGGACAACACCGCCTACTGGGTTCGCCAGCGCGTTGAAAAGGTTAGAGGCACACTGGAGCAGATCGGCCTTGAGCGAGAGCGTGTTCAGGCTTTCGTCTGGAGCGATAACGGCGATGACCTTGTCAATAAGCTGGATAGCTTCACCGAACAAATAGGCGCAATGTATTTAACCTCAATAATACTGGAGGAGGTGAAAAGTTGATAGTAGCACAAGAGAAACCTCTAGATGAGATAAGGCGAATGATTGACCGCTACGAGAGGGTATTGCTCCTCGGTTGCGGCACCTGTATGACAGTTTGTGGCGCTGGTGGCGAGCGCGAGGTCTCTTATCTACACGAGGCATTGCGAGTTGCACAGGCACGGGGCGGAAACGGGACCCATGCCTTTTCCGAATACACCGTTAAAAGACAGTGTGATCCCGAATTCGTCGAACTCCTTGTTGACCGGGTTAGTGATGTGGACGCCGTTCTCTCTCTGGGTTGTGGCATCGGGGTGCAGGCTATAGCCGAACGTTTTCCCGATATACCCGTCCTGCCCGGTGTTAACACCTCTTTCATGGGGATGGCTAAAGAGCAGGGGGTCTGGGACGAACGGTGTGCCGCCTGTGGCGATTGTAGATTAGAAGAGACCGCCGGCATCTGTCCCATCACCAGGTGCACCAAGGGGATACTCAATGGTC
>CAZZJX010000136.1:0-4597 GCA_964654845.1 uncultured Dehalococcoidales bacterium | reverse complement strand
GTCATAGGCCTTCAGTTTGATGCGAATCCTCCGCTCGGGCATCTACGCTCCTCCTACCTTAACAGTAAGCTGCTCAGCCAAATCTTGGGGCCCCTCTTCATAGCGATAGAACTCCATAGAGTAGTTTGCCCTTCCCTGACTTATTGACCTGAGGTCAGTAGCATAGCCGAAGGTCTCAGCCAAGGGGACAAAACACCGTACTATCTTGATGGCACCATGGGATTCAATGCTGTTCACTTGACCCCTTCTGGAATTGAGGTCTCCAATGACATCGCCCAAGAATTCTTCAGGGGTAGCTACCTCCATCTTCACGATGGGTTCAAGGAGAATAGGCTTTGCCCTTCTCACCCCGTCCTGCAGGGCCATGGAGCCAGCGATCTTAAAAGCTATGTCAGATGAATCCACCTCATGAAAGCTACCATCATATAGCGTAACCTTAACATCGACTAATGGATAACCAGCCAAAACACCACTTGCCATAACATCTTTGATCCCGCGCTCCACATGCGGGATGTATTGCTTAGGAACAACCCCACCCTCAATCCGGTTGACAAACTCAAAGCCACTCCCTCTCACACCAGGGGCAAGCTCGATCCTTACATGCCCATATTGCCCTCTGCCGCCGGTCTGCTTTACAAATCTCCCCTCCGCCTTTACCGGCACGGTGATGGTCTCTCTGTATGCAACCTGGGGCTTGCCCACATTTGCCCTCACGTTGAATTCACGGGACATTCTTTCCACGATCACCTCGATGTGGAGTTCACCCATCCCTGAGATAACGGTTTGACCCGTTTCCCCATCATAGCGTATAACGAATGTGGGGTCTTCCTCGGCCAGCTTTGTCAGGGCACTATCCAGTCTTTCCTGATCCGCCTTGGTCCTAGGCTCAATAGCAACTGAGATCACCGGCTCGGGGAAGCTAATCGCCTCTAGAATAATGAGAGCATTTGGATTGCACAGGGTATCGCCGGTGAAGGTGTTCTTCAAGCCTAGAGCAGCAGCGATGTCACCAGCCTCGACCCTGTCAACCTCCTCGCGGGTGTTGGCATGCATCCGAAGCAGTCGGCCAATCCTCTCCCGATGCTCTCTCCTGGCGTTATATACCTGTGCCCTGGCCTCCACCTTCCCCGAATAAACCCTGAAATAGACCAGTCTGCCAACAAATGGGTCGGCTACCACCTTAAAGGCGAGGGCAGAGAACGGGGAGCCCTCGCTGGACGAGCGAGAAATCTCCTTGCCCGTCTTCGGGTCGATGCCCACAACCGAAGGCACCTCAGCGGGTGAGGGAAGGTAGTCAATAATGGAATCCAGCAAGCGCTGAATTCCCTTGTTCTTTAGGGCACTCCCACAGAGAACAGGCACCACCTTGTTGGCGATGGTTGCCCTCCGCAGAGCGCTCTTAAGCTCCGAGGCACTCACCTCACTACCCTCCAAATAAAGTGTCATCATCTGGTCATCGTTTTCCGCCAGCCTTTCCACTATCTCCTCACGATAACGGCTTGAAGCTTCCTCATGTTCCTGAGGGATATCCTTTTCTACAGGGTCTTCAGTTAGCTCCTCAGTAAACACCCATGCTTTTCCCTCTATTAGGTCAACAATGCCCTTAAAAGAAGCTTCACTACCAAGGGGCAATTGTATCGGTAGGGCGGTAGCGCTCAATCTCTCGCTAATCATCCCTACAGTGCGGTAGAAGTCGGCCCCGACGCGGTCCATTTTATTAACAAAGCAGATTCTGGGCACGCCGTACCGGTTTGCCTGCCGCCACACCGTCTCTGACTGGGGCTCCACACCGGCCACCGCATCAAAAACCACCACACCTCCATCGAGAACTCGAAGGCTTCGCTCCACCTCAGCGGTAAAATCCACATGCCCTGGAGTATCGATGATGTTAATGTGATGGTCCTGCCAATAACATGTTGTCGCCGCAGAGGTAATGGTAATCCCCCGCTCCTTTTCCTGCTCCATCCAGTCCATTTTCGCCGTTCCGTCATCCACCTCTCCCAATTTATAGGTGCGATGCGTATAGTATAGAACCCGCTCTGTGGTCGTTGTTTTCCCAGCATCGATATGGGCAATAATTCCAATATTCCTGATTAGCTCCAAAGGGACTGACCTGGGCATAGTCCTCACCACCGATAGTGCACAAAGGCCCTGTTTGCCTCCGCCATCCTATGAGTATCCTCACGCTTCTTAATGGTCGCCCCCTGTCTCTGTGCAGCATCCAGAATCTCAGCCGCAAGCTTCTCCGCCATAGACTTGCCCCCACGGCCCCTAGCTGACCGCACGAGCCAGCGCATAGCCAAGGAAAGACCACGGTCGGGCCTTACCTCTACAGGCACCTGATATGTGGCGCCGCCAACGCGGCGCGGCTTAACCTCAAGAAGTGGTGTCACATTCTTGATCGCCTGCTCCAGGGTATCTACAGGGTCTCTCTTCATGTGCTCCCTAACGATATCCAGAGCCCCATATACAATCCGCTCCGAAATGCTCTTCTTGCCCCGGGTCATCACCCTATTGATCATCCTGGCCACGGTTACGCTCTGATACCGAGGATCAGCATCTATCTTTCTTTTTGCCACCCGTGCTCTTCTGGGCATTCTTGTCCTTCCTCTTAGACGGTGCTAGGTTGCTTGGACCGCTTCGTCCCATACCTGCTGCGAGCCTGCCGCCGATTTTCCACGCCCTCCGTATCCAAAGTACCACGAATAATATGGTATCTCACCCCAGGTAAATCTTTCACGCGGCCTCCCTCAAGAAGCACCACCGAGTGTTCCTGGAGGCTGTGCCCCTCCCCAGGGATATAAGCAGTTACCTCGATCCCATTGGTCAGCCTAACGCGGGCGACCTTCCGCAAAGCGGAATTGGGCTTCTTCGGAGTTACTGTTTTGACCGCAGTGCACACCCCACGCTTCTGGGGTGAACCTTTCCTCTGCTCCATTGTATTCTTTAAGGAATTGTAGGCCCAACCCAGCGCCGGTGCCTTAGTCTTCTTTTTACTCTTTTTTCGCCCCGATCGGATAAGCTGATTAACAGTGGGCATAACTTTCTCCTATTCGTGACCAAAATTAAAGGCCGCAAGCCAGCAAGACTGAGCTGCATTACTAGCCCGGCCTCGTAGGCCATTCCGACCTCCGACCCCTACCCTGGCTAGTTACTAAGCACCAAACAACTAATGTACCATTATTTTATGAATGTGTCAAGCAGAACTAGATTCTAATTTTAAGCACCCTTTCTCTACCACCCAGATCCTTTACCAACCCAACGCTCGCCGCCGGGGGTAAAAGCAGTCTTAGTGAGGCTGCAGCCCCTCGCTGAACATACCCAATCTCCAAAAGGACCAAACCCTCAGGGCGGAGTTTCTCACCAACTTTAACTAGAAGCTGGCGCACCTTGTCCAGTCCATCTCCGCCGCCAGCAAGAGCCTCCAATGGCTCGAACATCCTTATCTCATCGCCCAGTTCTTCCAACTCTTCATCTCCAATGTAAGGGAGATTGGCAATGATGATATCCACTGGCTCGGGGAGAGGGGCAAGCACATCGCCCTCCAGGAGATGGACTCGATCTTGAACCCCGTGCCTCTCACAATTGACCCTGGCTATCTCCAGGGCACGAGCGGAGATATCGGTGGCATATATCTCGGCTTTCGGCAGAAGCAGAGCCAGCGAGATGGCAATAGCACCACTCCCGGTGCCAATCTCCGCTATGATGGGGTCCTCTTCTGGGAAATAGCCTCTTACAAAATCGAGGGTCTCCTCCACCAGCAGCTCGCTTTCCGGCCGGGGAATGAGCACCCCAGGGGCAACATGGAAATCATAGCCAAAGAACTCGCGGTGCCCTACGATATAAGCTACTGGCTCATTAGTGAGGCGACGGTTGACAAGTTGCGCCAAGACCTCAGCATCACCTCCCGAAAGTTCCTCCCCTAGCAAGGCATAAAGCTTGGCACGGTCGACGCCTAATACGTGCATTAGAAGTATCTCGGCTTCAAGAGAGGCCTCTTCGAACAGGTGAGCGGCCAGGGTCTTTGAGGCTTTATGGAGCGCCTCACCTATGGTCAAACCAACTGTTCCTCCAACCGCTTGGTCCGTTCACTCGTTGCGAGGGCGTCGATGAGGGGATCCAACTCGCCTTCAAGAATGCGCTCCAGATTATGCAGGGTAAGTCCGATCCTGTGGTCGGAGACGCGACTCTGGGGAAAGTTATAGGTGCGGATCTTCTCCGAGCGCTCCCCAGTACCTACTTGTGAGCGGCGTTCCTTCGCTATCTCCTCAAAATGCTTCCTTTGCTGCTGATCGAGGATGCGGGCCCGGAGCACCGCCATTGCACTATTCTTGTTCCTCAACTGGGAGCGCTCATCCTGACATGTAGAGACAATCCCCGTGGGCAGGTGGGTGATGCGCACCGCGGTGGCTACCTTGTTCACACTTTGCCCTCCATGCCCACCACTGCGGAAGATATCTACCTTAAGGTCATCAGGGTTGATATTCACCTCCACCTCCTCAGGCTCGGGAAGGACGGCAACGGTAACGGTGGAGGTATGGATGCGGCCGCTAGACTCGGTAACGGGCACCCGCTGCACCCGGTGCACCCCACGCTC
>CAZZJX010000135.1:0-4642 GCA_964654845.1 uncultured Dehalococcoidales bacterium | reverse complement strand
CTCTTTCGCCTCGGCATGGTCCTCCCCCTCCTTTCATGTATTCCCGTATGTAGTCGATAATGATATTTAAATGTATCTAAGTAATTCTGTCAATAGTTGTATGATACTATTTTAAATTCGGTTTCTGTATGTGTTTACAATTGTCCTTGCCATTCGTTGTGTCAACCCCTTAAAGTAGAATCCACAATCTGGATCCCCTGAACGACTCGGCTTGCTTTCCCCTTATGCTGGACCTAGAATGGCGTTGTGGATGAGCATGTTAGCACATCTGGGTATTCTCTTTCAGCCAAAGATGTATTGTCGGAGCCAGCCTTCTCGCCTGAAGCGATGGCCTGGCAATAAGCGAGCTCATGGTGGAGACGTTGCTTATTGCAGTGGTGGTTGCCGTTTTTGCCATCCCCATGACTTTGCCTGTAGTAATGAGTATCGGTCTAGCATTTGGAGTACGCTTAGGTGACAGTTCTCACGACATTGGTCATGTTTCAGATCTTCTGCGTTGCCGACTGCCGCATGGCTCAGGAGTGCGGATATCCAGATGCAGATGCTTGGGATATAATAAGAAATAAAAACGAAATGGAGTAATAATATGGAAAGGCCTGTGCATAAATCGAGAGAGTTGACACGTGATGAAATTGATTCTTTATTGAAGAAACAATTACACGGCAGATTGGGACTCTGTGTTGAAGGTGAGCCCTATGTTGTCCCGGTGGCCTATGGGTATAGCGATGGGGCTATCTATTTCCACGGGGCGAAAAAGGGGAAAAAGATAGATTTCATCGAGAAGAATGATAGAGTTTGTTTTGAGGTCGACGAATGGCAGAAAGGGTGGGCGTGCGTTATTTGCTATGGCAAGGTTACACTGCGAGAGGATATTGAGGCAAAGAAGAAGTGTTTAGAACTGCTCATGGGAGTTGACCTCCCCGAGGACCGTATCAAGGGCGCTATTGCCTACGTCGGCGTCATAGATATTGAGGAGATGACAGGGAGATGTAGCGTGGATTTTGAGTTTCGATAACAGTTGCCGGTTCTGTGGCTAATGTGGTTCGGCCGTATCGGGCAACGGAATCACGCATATGAGGCGAAGAACGTCGTTGCCGGTGTTGGTGAAACAATGTTCCTCGTCGGGTGCAACGAACACTACAGTCCCCTCTCCGATTGGGCTTTCGCTTCCGTTACATTTGAATATGCCCTCACCTGAGAGAACAAAGACCTCATGTTCCCACCAATGGGAATGGAACGGTGTAGATCTCCCTGGCGAAACCTCAAATACGCGCATAGCGAACCGGGGAGCACCGTCATCAGCACCAATGACCACACGGCGTAATACACCTGGGGCGTCTTCTATAGCCTCTGTTTCGAGATAGTTATGCACCTTCATGTTGATACTCCTTGGTCTCTGTTTGTCACAAACAGCATAGCAGAGGTGACCGAGGAAAACCAGTGTTTGATGTCAGCAAGAGCGCGGTATGTCGTGGGTGATAAGGCTTATGGTCATTCTATAACCTGGCATTACATTTGACTAGATACCAAGAACGCCTTAGAATTCTAGTTGAGCCGCTAACAAGCTTGGGACGCTTGACCCGTAGCAAAGGTTAGGGCTGGAAAGCGTGCTGTGTTTAGGACCGATCGCTTATATAGACGGTGGGATAAGGAGGGCAACATTAATGGACCGACTAAAGACGTTATTCGAACCGATAAAGGTCGGCAATGTGGAGATCAGGAACAGGGTAGTAATGGCCCCGTTTGGAGGTGGGGGAGGTTTCGCCAATGATCAGTTGGTAAACGAGAGGGTCAATGCATTTCATCGTGAGAGGGCAAGGGGTGGCGCTGGCCTGATACTAATAGGACTACTCTCTCCCATTGAAAATACTATGATGGGGCCAGGAGCTCTGGCTATCTACAAGGATGAATTTATACCGGGCCTTCGTGAGTTGACTGATGTCGTCCACGCTGAGGGGGCAAAGGTCGGTGTACAGATATCCTTCTATGGCCACTGGACAAAAGAGGGAAATGTTGAGGAGGTCAGTCCATCTAATGTGATCTTTTCCCGCAGCCGAGATGCCAAACCACCTCGACCCTTAACCCTTGACGAGATCGAGGATCTAATACAGTGTTTTGCCGAAGGAACGCGCCGAGCCAAGGAGGCCGGCTTCGATATAGTCGAGTACCAAGCCTCAACCGGGGCGATCATCGGTCAATTCCTCTCCCCATTAACCAACAGGCGTACCGATAGGTATGGCGGGGACCTGGAAGGACGAATGAGGTTCTTTCTTGAAATTATCGATGCTGGCAGGAAGAAGGTTGGACCTGACTATGCTCTTATCGCCCGAATCTCTGGATCCGATTTCATGGAGGGGGGACATACACTTGAAGATGCCAAGATGATGGCTCCAATACTGGAAAGGGCGGGGCTGCAGGCGCTCCATGTAACTACTGGCTGGCATGAGGCACCGGTACCCTTTATTCAGATGGCTGTGCCGCGGGGGGCCTGGGTCTACCTCGCCGAGTCGATTAAAAAGCTGGTAAACATACCGGTCATTGGTGGGACCAGGGTAAATGACCCGATTCTGGCTGAGGAGATCGTTGCTCAAGGAAAAGTGGATATGGTCTACATGGGCCGCTCCTTGCTCGCTGATCCAGAGCTGCCGAATAAGGCAAGGGAGGGCCGCTTTGAAGATATATGCCCCTGCACCGCCTGCTGTGTTTGTTTCGATGATGCCTCAGGGGGCCTGGAATGCACCGTTAATCCCAGGGCGGGAAGGGAGCTGGAGTACACCATCGAGCCAACGGGGAGGCCTAAGAAGGTATTGGTGATCGGAGGTGGGCCGGGTGGAATGCAGGCTGCCATCATAGCCGCTCAGAGAGGGCATAATGTAATACTCTATGAGAAAGAGGACACGCTGGGCGGTAAGCTCCTCGTTTCTTCGTTGCCCCCTCATAAAGGTGAAATACCATATTATACACGCTACCTAGTCGGTCAGGTCGAAAAGAGCGGCGCTGACGTTAGTTTAAACACCGAGGTTACTGCCCAGTTTATAGTTGATGCCACACCAGACGTCGTCATAGTGGCGACCGGAGGAAGTCCCATCGTTCCTGACATTCCAGGCGTTAATGGAGATAATGTTGTTACTGCGGAGGACGTCCTTACCGGGAAGAAAGAGGTGGGTAACAAGGTGGTCATAGTGGGAGGTGGCCTTATCGGCTGTGAGACTGCCGAGTTCCTGGCCGAGAAGGGCAAAGAGATAACCATCCTGGAGATGTTGGGTCGCATAGGCAACGATATCGGACGCACCACCCGGTGGACGGTGATGCAGAGGCTTAAGGCTGCCCAGGTACGGATGGAGAGCAGGGCAAAAGTTGTGAAGATAACGGAGCAGGGGGCAATAGTGGAGCGCAACGGTTCTGCTGAGCTAGTCCAAGGTGATAGTGTGGTGCTGGCAGTGGGGATGAAGTGTGAAAACAGCCTGGCCAAAGAGCTTCAAGAGAAGGTGCCACAACTCCATGTTATCGGTGACGCAGCCGAGCCTCGACGAATCATAAATGCTGTCCAGGAAGGGTTTGGTGTTGCTCGGGAGATCTAGAGCTTCTTATTAGGCTAGTGAGCAGACGTCCTCGATCTGCAGCTATATGCACAGCCCAAATACATACGATACTATTGTTGCAGAAGCTGACCTCAGCGCTTTAGTGAAGGTGTTCTCTGGCAACAGCATAAAGTACTGCTATCTTACTTTCTCCAGTGGCAGCATACACGTTCTCCACGTTCCTTGTGCATCAGGCAGTCCCAGAACAATGCCCCACAGGTTGTCATCACCACCTCGGATGAAATGCCACCAATGGGTAAAGACTGGCGGTATTCCTTTGGTCCTGAATACTATCTCCTCTACGCCGAAGGTGTGGACTAGTAAACCGGGCCAATCGGTAATGCCGCCGGGCACTTCTTCGATGTGTACATTGGCTTCACTCTGTCCCCAGTCTACCTCCAGTTCTATGTTCCATAACTTGTCAGCACCAGGAAGATGGCCTTTACCACGAAAGGTCTCCATTTAGCACCTCCTTGCCTGTGATGGATTCGCTTCGCCTTTCTGCACTATGCGATTATATAAGTTTGAGCTAAGCAGTACTGCCTGCCTAAACCTTTTCCGCGATTATGTGGGCGATAGCTTTTCGACCCTCAATGATTCCCTCGTAATAACGAAGGCAGCGAAAGTCACGAAACATATCGAGAAGCTCGTTATGCTTCAGCAGATGGTCGGGATTTCTTGGCTTGCCAAACTGGACCTGGTCGACGGTGAAGGTCTCATATACTATCATTCCTCCCTTTCGCAGTCCACCCCGCATCTGAGGAATCAGCGATCGCTGCAAATAGTTAAAGCAGATGATAACGTCATAGAATTCCTTTTTAATCTGGTATCCAGCCTCCAGGTCCTGAACCCCGGCTATGATACTAACGCCAACCTTCTGTGCTTCTTCCAGGGCTTTACGCACTGCCTCGGGTGAAATCTCGACACCTTCCACCTCAAAACCCATTTGGGCAAGATAGATGGCGTTTCGACCTTCACCCATGGCGACATCCAGAACTCGCCCCTTCGGCAACAGCTCTACGTTTTCTACCAAGAACTGTGCTGGTCTGGAATCACCGTTG
>CAZZJX010000134.1:0-4689 GCA_964654845.1 uncultured Dehalococcoidales bacterium | reverse complement strand
GCAAGTAAAGAGGCGCTAATCCTGGCTTCTTGGTTCACTGAGCGTCGATATTGCCAGTTCTGGCAGAATAGACAATCGAAAGAGCAGGCCTGATAGAAGACAGCCAAATTCTTATAGCCATATTCCGGCCCATTGCGGTAGGCGAAATCAGGGTAACCGCTCCCCGTTCCCCCGGGGCAAACCCAATCGGCGACGCAATTGGTGGGCAAGGGGTCGTAATACCAGCTAACATTCCCTTTCTCTGCGTTGGCTCCAATAAGCCTTCCCCCGGAATTCCGGCGCAGGCCGCAGTAGCCTACCCGGCCCGGGCCAATGAGGCATTCATTAACGCAGAGATTGCACTGTTTGCCTTCCCCATCCTTTGGGGGGGTAGCCGGCAAATTGAAGGGTTTCCTCGCCTCCTCATGAACTTTTTCAACATAGGGTAGAGCGTTGTCGGCATTAGAGCGCAGACAGTCAAGACAAAGCCCCAAGGCTGAAGATATAAGAAATGAATCTTTGCCACAGCATTTGCATGTGACCATGGTCTTTGGGGGCGTCTTTTGGTGTGAGAACCTCATGGCAGAGTTATGCTTCTTGCGCTTCTTGCGCTTCCTGCACTTCCTGCACTTCCTGCGCTACGTGCTCTCCACTGGTGGCGGCGAGCGCTTGGTTAAGCTTCTTCATGAGGCGAGACTTGCGGCGAGCAGCATTGTTGGGATGGATTACCCCTTTCTGAGCCGCCTTGTCCAGAGCTTGCGTTGCCCTTCTTACCGCCTTCTGGGCGGCGTCGAGATCGTTACTCTGTATCAGTTTCCTTGCCTTGGTGATATATGTCTTTACTGAGCTGCGGATAGGTTTATTGCGCTCTGCTTTTTTTTGAGCGGTGCGGGCTGCTTTTTCGGCCGATTGTTTACTTGGCAAGCTTTACCTCCTGCGTATGGCGTGTGACGTTGATCACCCCCTTGACCCCCTCTAACTTGGACAGAAGCCGACTTAGCTGCTCAATGCCCTTGGTCTCCAGGGTGAGAAATATCGAAGTCGTCTGGTCAATATGGTTTGCCATGTTCACCGTAGCGATGTTCACCTTCTCTCCAGCAATGACGGCAGATATATCATGGAGCAGTCCCACCCGATCAAAGGCTTCAACTCGAAGAGGCACCGACCATAATTGGTCTGTCGGCCCCCATTCCACTTTGATTAGCCGTTCCTTCTCCTCTATGTTAGCTATATTTGAACAGTCCTTGCGGTGAATACTCACCCCCTTGGTACGCGTAACGTAGCCAATAATCTCGTCGCCTGGAACGGGATTGCAGCAGGGGGCAAGGTGGGTCAAGAGATCTCCTACCCCCATTACCTGAATTGCTGAGGCGACCTTCGGCTCTCTTGGGGCGATCTCGGGAAAGACCAATGGTTTCTCTTCTTGAACGGCGAGCTTGGCGGCAATCTGATGGGTGCTGATATCGCCGGAGCCAATAGCAGCGAGGAATTCATCCACGCTTTCACGTTTAAAGAGATCGGCAAGTTCCTTCTCCGATAGAGATACTCCCAGGCGTCTCAGTTCCTTTTCCAGGAGTTCCTTGCCTCGCAGGATGTTCTCCTCGCGCTCCTGCTTCCTGAACCATTGGCGAGCCTTCTCCTTAGCGTGGGAGGTTCTCAGATAGCCCATGGCAGGGTTGAGCCAATCACGGCTTGGTCCCTTTTCTGCCTTGGTGGTGATAATCTCCACGGTATCGCCATTTTGAAGCTGGTAGTTTAGGGAGACCATCTTACCATTCACCTTTGAGCCTATACAGCGATGACCCAGGTCGGTGTGGATTCGATATGCGTAATCGAGGGGAGTGGAGCCTGCCGGCAACTCCTTAATATCGCCCTTTGGGGTAAATACCAGGACGATGTCGCCAAAGACATCAGCGCTTATCAACTCCATGAACTCGGCGCCGCCGATATCCTTGTACCAATCGAGAAGCTGGCGCAATACGGCGATCTTCTCTTCGAATCCTGTACCCCCTTTTACCCCCTCTTTATAGCGCCAGTGGGCAGCGATGCCATATTCGGCAACACGATGCATCTCGTAGGTGCGAATCTGAACCTCGAGGGGTATTTTGCCCATATACATCACTGTGGTATGAAGCGCCTTATATACTCTTTCCCTGGGATTAGCAATATAATCTTTAAACTCTCCTGGAATAGGACGCCACAGGGTGTGGATCACTCCCAGAGCTTCATAGCAATCTGTTACCTCGCTCACCAGGATACGAAAGCCAAGCAGGTCATAGATTTCACTGAGTTCTTTATCTTGGGCGGCATATTTCTCCATCTTCTTCTTTACGCTGTAGATATGTTTTTGCCTCCCGGTGACCTCCGCCTCGATCCCGGCCCTTGCTAGCTCTTCCTTAATGGTTTTAGTAACCTCAGCGATATATCTCTCTCGCTCCTCCCTTCCAGAGGCGACGAGGTGAGCAATTTCTTGGTATTTCTTCGGCTCCAGATAGCGGAAGGCAAGGTCATCAAGCTGCCACTGTATTTGCCAGATACCCAGGCGATGGGCTATCGGGGCGTATATCTGCATTGTTTCTTCAGCCATGGCATGCCTTTTTGACGGGGGCACCATTTTTAGAGTGCGCATGTGGTGAAGTTGATCGGCAAGCTTGATAAAGACCACACGGATGTCTTCAGAGAGCGCCATGAGCATCTTGCGCATGCCCTCTGCCTGGCCTTCGATGTCAATGGTGCCCTTTCTTGGCTTGACCTCTTCAGGCCTTGAGATCCTACCCAGTTTCACCAGCCCTTCAACCAGCTTTCCCACCTCGGCACCAAACTGCTTCTCGACCTCATCCAAGGTTACGCCACAGTGCTCAGGCACCTCGTGAAGCAGTGCGGTGGTGATGCAGTTCTCATCGAGCTGAAGCTCAGCGACGATGATCGCTGTCTGGAGAGAGTGCTCCAAGTATGGTTTGCCAGACTCTGTGGCTTGACATGCCTGAGCGGCAAATTCGTAGGCATCCTCGATGAGGGCAAGCGTATCGCTGGGGAGATACACTTGCGTCTTGTCGATGAGTGCTCTGATGTTGGTCTCCTTTGGCATAACTCTTTAGTATAGCGCACCGACAGTGGTTCTGCAATCGGCCACGCTGGCTTCGCAAAGTGCTGGAAGGCAGCGAGAGTCACTGCCACACGTTCTCCAGAGGGTTCAAGTTATCTACCAGTGGCTGGTCAACCTTGCTGGCCCAAATGCTGGTCTTGTTGGGATAGGTGGGTGATATTGTTCGACCAGTGCAAGGCCCTATTTCATTTTTTCATTGCCACGAAAATACGGTTTCGGGAAGTGTCACAAACATATGCACACCTATTTTTCATCCCTGGTGGTTCCGAAGGCAAGCGGCGTGGTGGATTGCGAACTGACCCCATTGTGTCATTCTGAGCGGAAGGCGAAGAATATCGGTGGTGGGAGTTAGATTATTCAGTCGATCCGCTCCCTCAGAATGAAAGGAAAAGAAGGGTTCAGGTTCAGGATAACAAAGGGTGTCGATTCCCCTTCGCTGCACGCAGGGTTTCAACTCACAGCAACGAAAGGGACAATGGGGAAGGAATGGCACTAATGTGCTGCACGAGTATATGCCCTTTACAACTCTTTTTACCATGCGGTATGCTAGGTTGGTGAAAGGAGGGTTTCCTTGTACAGGGCGCCAAGGGGCACATCGGATATCCTGCCTGGGGAACAGGGCTACTTTAGATATGTCGAAGAGAGGGCAGCTTCAGTTTGCCAGCTCTATGGCTACGAGCGCATTGACACCCCTGTTTTCGAAGATGCCCGTCTTTTTATTCGCACCATTGGTCCAGGCACGGATATTGTGGAGAAGGAGACCTATACCTTTGATGACCGCAGCGGTCAGGCGATGACCCTGCGCCCTGAGGGCACCGCTCCCATCTGCCGCGCCTATATCGAGCACGGAATGCATAACTTGCCCCAGCCGGTGCGGCTGTATTACTTCGCCTCCATTTTCAGATACGAGAGACCACAGAAAGGTAGATACCGACAGCATCAGCAGTTCGGCGTTGAAGCCATCGGTGATGGCGACCCGGCGCTGGATGCCGAGGTGATCGACGTGGCGTGGCGGTTCTTCGACTCATTGGGATTAGGCAATCTCTCTCTTCAGCTAAACAGTATCGGTTGCAGATTGTGCCGCCCCGTGTATCTGGAGGAGCTTAAGGGGCATTACTCGGCTCATGTCGACCGGCTGTGCTCCGATTGTAAGACAAGGCTTCGGAAGAATCCGCTGCGCCTGATGGACTGCAAGAAGCCCTCTTGCCAGGATATCGCTCAATCGGCTCCGAGAAGCATCGAACACTTATGCTCCCAATGTAAAGAGCATTTTGAGAGTGTTGTGAAGTATCTTCTAATACTGGGAATTCCTTTCGAAAAGAACCATCGTCTGGTGCGGGGTCTCGATTACTATACCAAGACGGTGTTCGAGATCCAGCCCCAGGGTGAGGAAGGGGCGCAGAGCGCCGTGGGCGGCGGCGGGCGCTATGACGACCTCATCGAGGAACTGGGTGGCAAACCAACTCCAGCCATTGGCTTTGCTGTGGGTATAGAGCGAATCGTGCTCAATATGAAGCAGCAGGGGATCATACCGCCTGTTCCCTCAGGTAATAAGGTATTTGTTGCCTATTTAGGGGATGAGGCGAAGGCTGAGGCCATCAAGC
>CAZZJX010000133.1:0-4704 GCA_964654845.1 uncultured Dehalococcoidales bacterium | reverse complement strand
AATGGCTGCCGCTGACCCATCGCTTACCCCGCAGCAGTCGAAAAGCCCCAGTGGCCAGGCGATTATCGGCGCCTTCAGCACTGTCTCAAGGCTTACCTCCCTCTGGAAATGGGCCCTTGGGTTCAAGGTGCCATTGTGGTGGCTCTTTACCGAGACCATGCCTATCATCTTCTTCCCTTCTTCAGGGCTCAGGCCGTAGCGGGAGAAGTACTTGGTGGCCAGCATGGCAAAGTTCCCCGGGGCTGAGGCATCGGGCCTAACTCCAGCGGTCATAATCCCTCCCGCTGCACCAAGGCCGCTGAAGCCACTGTCCTTTAATTTCTCAACCCCGATAGCAAGGGCGATATCGCATACCCCCGCCGCCACCGCATAGGTTGCATTTCTCAACGCATCCGATGCCGTGCAGCAGGCGTTCTCTAACCTGGTTACCGGGCGGTACTGTAGCTTGAGTGCCCCGGCCAACGGTCCTCCAGTAGCGCCAGACCAGACGGTGCCGTACCATACTGCCTCAATATCCTTCGGCCCGACCCCGGAATCTTCATAGGCTTCATAGGCCGCTTCGACCAACATATCGTCCGCACTCATGCCCCAGTTCTCCCCGAACTTGGTGCATCCCATTCCGATAATGGCAACCCTGTCTTTTATGCTTTTACCATTCCCTTTGCTAGTCACAGTTTGTCGTCCTCCATTTTTATTTTGACTTCCCTAGTATGTTGCAGCAGTACCCAGATATGAAGCGATGTGTCCCAAACCCCGAAGGAATTCAGCAACTGCCATTTTTGGCGTCTTTTCCTCCAAAAATTGATTTGGTTAATATCTCGTCCTGGCCGATATTTTCCACATCAAACAACATTATAATCTTATTTGGCGCTTATCTCAATATCTGGTGCGGGAAAAGCACTCTGAATGACCCTGAGTGCAGAGAAGAATGACAAAAAGGTGCCGCGCACTGTCAACGACAGCAGGTCTTTTACTCACTGACATACTGCACCTAGCACGCTAGCTAGACAAAGGACAGCCCTACAAATATAATGAGGCACTGTGGAGATAATTATCGTTCCTCCGGGGCGCTGCAATACATGTAAACACCACTTACTGGGCGATTACGACTCCGCTACAGACTACCAGGAGCACTGGTGCGAGATCGAAGACAACGAGATGCCTGGCTGGTGCCCCGGGATGCACCTGGATCATTGCGTTTTTCTCCCATCAAGTGACAATGAATTTTGCCCCTGCTATGAAATGATGGATCTGCCTCCAGAGCTATTATAAGGAGGAATCCTATTGACCACTCCCCGGCAACCCAAAGTGCTATACACCAAGGAAGAAATTGCGGAGAGGGTTGCGAGGTTGGCCCAGCAGATCAGCACCGATTACCAGGGGAAATGCCCTCTTCTAGTGGGCATTCTCAAGGGGTCGTTCGTTTTCATGGCTGACCTCATTCGCCTCCTCCAAATTCCGGTGGAGATAGACTTCATCAGTCTGTCAAGCTACGGCTCGGCAAAGGTAACCTCTGGCAAGGTCAAGGTGGTGCAGGGGCTTCGCTTCCCAGTTAAAGGAAGGGATGTTCTGGTTATCGAAGACATCGTGGACACCGGGCTCACCGTGGGTTTCTTTATGGATTACTTACGTAAGAAACAGCCGTTATCATTAAAGCTGTGCGCCCTCTTCGATAAGCCTTCACGAAGCCAAACACCTATCTCTATTGATTACATTGGTTTCACCGTGCCCGACAAGTTCTTGGTGGGCTATGGCCTGGACCATAATGAGAGGTTTCGCCACCTGCCTGACCTCTGTGTCCTGGAGGATCAACCATGAGCATTGAAAGTTTAATCTCAGTAGCCAAGGGGGAAGCCCCAGCAGACCTCATCCTTTCCCACGCCAAGATTGTGAACACCCTCAGTGGCGAGATCGAGGAGGGAAATGTCGCTATCTATGGTGATAGAATCGCAGGCGTTGGCGATTATCAACTAGGCACAGAGGTGATCGATCTCAAGGGGAAATACCTCTCTCCAGCCTTGATAGATGGCCATATCCACCCAGAAAGCTCCATGCTACATATAGCCCGCTATGCTCAGGCGGTGGTGCCAAGAGGTGTCTGCGCTATAGTCACCGACCTTCATGAAATAGCCAACGTCAAAGGGCTCAAGGGCGTTGAATACATGCTGAGGTGTGCCCATGATTTGCCAATCGATCTCTATTTTATGGTTGCGTCCTGTGTCCCCGCAACATCGCTAGAGACTTCAGGCGCCCACTTAACAGCTAAGGATGTTGCAACCGCCTTACACTGGGAGAACACCATTGGCTTGGGGGAGGTTATGAACTTCCCCGGCGTTCTTGCTGGCGATAAGGAGGTCTTAGCCAAAATCGCCTCAGCTAAAGGTAAAATAATCGATGGTCATGCCCCTGGACTGGGAGGGAAAGAGCTTAATGCCTACATCGCCAGTGGTATTCACTCCGACCATGAATCCACATCATATGAGGAGGCAAGAGAGAAGCTGTTACGGGGCATGTATGTAATGATTCGAGAGGGATCTTCGGAGAAAAACCTCGAAGCGCTCCTCCCTTTGGTTACTGACAAGACTTATAAGAGATGTCTTTTTGTCGTTGACGACCGAGACTGCGCTGACCTCATGAAGGACGGCGATATCGACGCTGTAGTGAGGAAGGCAATTGGATTGGGGCTGGACCCGATCCGCGCCATCCAATTGGCAACAATAAATACTGCCGACTACTTCAGGCTCGATGGCCTTGGAGCGATCGCACCAGGATATATGGCCAATCTTATTATTTTCGACGAACTCGCCTCCCTAAAGGCAGAGATGGTATTCTATCGAGGAAAGCTGGTAGCAGAGACAGGCAAACTCATCTTTCCACCCAATTTGCTTGAGGATGATGAGATGACACGTACTATGAATATCAAGCCCTTCACTGTAGACGCGCTCAGAATGCCTGCCCCTGAAGGGGCATCTCCCGTTATAGAGATCGTCCCCGACCAGATAGTCACCAAAAAGGTCGAAGAGAGAGCGGGGATTGAGGATGGATATGTAGTGCCCGATATTGAGCGAGACATCCTTAAGCTTGTGGTGGTAGAAAGGCATAAAGCCACTGGAAACATAGGCCTGGGGCTGGTGAAAGGTTTTGGTTTAAAGAAGGGAGCCCTGGCCTCCTCCATAGCCCATGATTCCCATAACATCGTTGTCGTAGGAACAAACGACAAGGACATTTACATGACTATCAAGGAGATTGAGAGGCTTCAAGGGGGGCTGGTCATTGCCGCCGACGGCAAGGTGCTAGACTCACTGCCATTACCCATAGCCGGCCTGTTATCAACTGAACCCCTGGAAACCGTGGTCAGTAAGCTGGAAAAGCTCAAGGAAATCGCCGCAAAACTAGGCTCCAAGCTTCCTCACCCATTTGACAATCTCTCATTGCTTGCACTCCCGGTGATCCCCGAGTTGAGGCTCACCGACATGGGGCTGGTGGATGTAGTAGCTTTCAAGCTAATCGGATGAAATAAACAGGAGGGATATAGATGAAGCTGGAAGACAGGATACGCGATATACCAGACTTCCCCAAGAAAGGGATCATTTTCAAGGACATCACCCCGTTGCTTGCCGATGCCGAAGCCTTCAAGCACGCTGTTGATCTCATGACAGAGCAGTATAATGATAAGGGAGTCGAGGTTGTTGTCGCTATAGAAGCAAGGGGCTTCATCCTTGGCGCGCCCCTAGCGTATAATCTGGGCGCTGCCTTTGTGCCTGTACGCAAGGCAGGAAAGCTTCCCGCAGAACTCATCAGTGCCCAATATGCCCTTGAATACGGGTTCGATTCCATTGAGATGCACGCAGATGCCCACTCGCCAGGCCAGAGGGTACTGATAGTTGACGACCTTCTGGCAACTGGTGGAACCATGAAAGCCACAATTGAACTGGTGGAGAGGCTTGGTGGGCAGGTTATCGGCATCGCTTTTCTTATCGAACTGACCGACCTTAACGGAAGGCGGCATCTTAAAGATTATCAAATCATGTCCCTGATTCAATATTAAACCGGCCAAGGGAATATGTACTTATCGGACTTCGATTGCGGTCTCAACTACTGCACCATTGCCACTAGCAGGATGGTTGGTGAAACATGAGCAAGCTAAAGGCTATCGAGTGGATTTCAGGCAAAGTCCGAATTATCGACCAGACGATGCTTCCCCGGGAAGAGGTCTATCTTGAGCTTTCGGACTACCGCGATATGGCATCGGCCATCAAGGAGATGCGCATTCGCGGCGCTCCCGCCATAGGCGTCGCCGCCGCCTATGGCATGGCTCTTGGGGCGCAGGGGATCGAGGCGAAATCCAAGGAGGAATTCAGTGCCAAGCTTCGCTCCATTTCCCAGACTCTAGCCGCCACCAGACCCACCGCGGTCAACCTGTTCTGGGCGCTGGACAGGATGAACCGTGTGGCGGAAACTGGCAATGATGTCGCCCAGATAAAGGCAGCGCTACTGGCTGAGGCGAAAAGGATAGATGCGGAGAACGAGGAGGCCGATAGAAAGCTAAGCAGCTACGGCTCTGAGTTGATAAAGGATGGCTTCACCATACTGACCCATTGCAACGCTGGCGCTCTGGCGACGGCAGGGTACGGCACGGCGCTGGGGGTAATCAAGGCAGCAAAGGAGCAGGGCAAGAATATCCATGTCTTCGCCGCTGAGACC
>CAZZJX010000132.1:3094-4719 GCA_964654845.1 uncultured Dehalococcoidales bacterium | reverse complement strand
GGACTATAGGATGCAGCACCGCTCCCATGCAGGGTACCGCATAGTAAAGCTCCAGATGCCTATGGTGATTGAGCGCAATCGTAGCAATTCTATCGCCTGTGTCGCCGTCCTTTCCTGGCTTCACTCCTAGAGATGATTGCAGTGCATTTGCCAGGCGACACGTACGCTCATACCACTCACGCCAGGTGAATCTATGGTATTGGCCGGTATCCGGGTTTCTGTAGACGACGCCTGTCTCGTTTGGGTACAGGCTCACCGGCCTCCTCATGAAAGTCTTCAGCAGTAACGGGTAGCGCGTGCTGAACTCAGGATAAGTCTTTCCTTCCATTAAACTCCTCCGTTTTCCTAAATGTGTTCCTCGAAATAGGCTCTTGTCGCATGATGATCCCCTCTGAGCCTCCCAGGAAAATCATGGGTAAAATTCGAACACTATTATCCTCCCCGCTGTATCTGTAGTCAATCCCATTGCTGGGTTAGCAACTATCCACATTTGTCACAGCAGATATCAAAACTGCGCCACATGCTTCGAATTGCAGAACAATAACCGGGAAAGATAAAAACACCTCCAGGATCAAGACCTTCCTGTCCGTTCAAGCGGTACCATCGGACAGCTTGGACTTTGGTCCAATCCTGGTACTACATGGGGATAATATTAACAAACTACCCTTTAGTGAAGCAAAGGGCAGCATGGGGGTGAAATCGATGCTATCGGCTCAGTCCTGGCGTATCCTCTTGGCCTTGGAAAGGAACTTCTCCAAGTTATTCTTGATCGTTATTTTGTCATATTTACCCACGCTGGTTTTTGGTATCTCATCGGTGAATGTTATGAAATCTGGCAGCATCCATTTGGTTATCTTGCCTTTTTCTACCCCTTCGGCTTCAAGGAACTTGTATAAGTCTTCCTCTTTTTCGCTGGCGCCTGGCACAGGCTTTACGATGGCTAACGGCCTTTCTCCCCATATGGGATCCGGGACGCCTACGTAAGTTGCTTCCAAAACAAAGTCAGCCATTGCCGTCAAGTTTTCCAGCAGTACAGTTGGAACCATCTCGGCACCACTTCTTATCACATCCCGCACTCTATCTACGATAGTAATGTAGCCCTGTGCATCTATCTTGGCTACATCCCCGGTATTGAACCACCCATCCTTCCACACCTCGGCGGTCTTCTCAGGGTCTTTGTAGTATTTCTCCATGATCCAAGGCCCCCTGATGACAATCTCTCCAATCGTCTCATCATCACGCGGCACCGGTTTACCGTCCTCATCGATGACGTCAACCTCAACACCCACAGCGGGCAAGCCGGTCTTTACCCTGATCTTGTCCAGTTCCTCTTTCGGCCAGTCTCTCATGTAGCGTTTGGCAAAGGCGCCGATCGCAGCAGGAGCAGTTTCGGTCATACCATATCCCGAAGTGGCGGTGAACCCGGGTATCAACTCCTCAGCCTTGGTTTTCAGCCCCAGCGGTAGGGCAGCGCCCCCGACACCGATGTTCCGCAGGCTGCTTAAATCGTACTTCTTCAGGTCTTCATACTCAACAAGCATGGCCAGCATCGTTGGAACCACCCCCGTGTTGGTTACCTTTTCTGTTTGCACCAGGTCACAGAAACCTTCAGGGGTGAATCGCCC
>CAZZJX010000132.1:0-3076 GCA_964654845.1 uncultured Dehalococcoidales bacterium | reverse complement strand
TGGTATAGCGGTGTGTTAAGAATAGCTACAGTAGCCTCGCCAAGGTGGTGAATGGCTGGGTCTGTACTCCAGCTAGTGCGTGCAATTATGTGCAACGCTTGCAGGTAGAGCTGCCGGTGGGTGAACATAACCCCCTTGGGCAATCCCGTGGTGGCGGTGGTGTAGCACAGTGTTGCATGCGTATCCTCATCCAGAAACGGCCATTCCTTTTCGGGAGGTTGCTCCTTCAGCAACTCCTCGTAATGGTAAATGGGCTCAATCTTTGTCTGCGGTACATCCCCTCCGTCTGACATGTACACGAATTTCTCCACGGTGGGCTTTATCCTGTCGTATATCGTTTCAACCAGCGGCAGAACAAGATCGTCGAAGAATAAGATTTTATCTTCAGCATGGTTTATCGTATGCACTATGTGGTCAACAGAAAGCCGTATATTAATCGCGTGCAGCACCGCCCCAATACAAGGAGCCGCATAGTAAAGTTCCAGGTGCCGGTGGTGGTTGAGTGCCATGGTGCCAACTCTGTCGCCCGGCTCGTCCGGCGTTCCCGACCTGATACCCAGCGAAGATTCCATTGCATTCGCCAGGCGGCATGTACGCTCATACCACTCACGCCAGGTAAACCTCTGGTACTGCCCGGTGTCCGGGTTTCTGTAGACGACCCCTATTTCATCTGGATACATGCTTACAGGCCGTTTCATGAGGGTTTTTAGTAGCAATGGGTAGCGCCTGCTGAACTCAGGATATGTCTTTCCTTCCATTTCATTGCCCCCCCTGAATTTTTCCCCGCCTCAAACTCACAGTGTAAAATCCCACTAGAGCAAAGGGACCGGAAGTCCTATACTTCCGGCCCCTTTTCACTCCACTCCTACCTCCCCCCATCATGGCTTTCGCCAAGTCACAGTCAAGCCATCAAGATTGCCGAGTCAACCCTATCAATTCATCGTACTTGGCAGCCAGGTAGCTAGTATGGGGAAGGCTATCAATAATGCAAGCAATGCAACCGCCGCTACATAGAACGGCACAACACCCTTGATGATATCCATAATGCTGGCTTCGGGGTCTATCAGGTCGGTAATGTATATGTTGCCCGCCATCGGTGGTGTGATCAGTGATATCTCCATCAGCACCACGATAAACACTCCGAACCATATCGGGTCCCAACCAGCCTCGATAACCAGCGGGAAGAAAAGCGGCAAAAACAACACCACCAGGGCGAGAGACTGCAGAGCGAAACCGCCAACGACAAACAGGACCGCGACAAAGATTACGATGGGAACCGGGCCAAGTCCCCATCCCAGGATCACATCGCCCATTGCGTCAGCTATCCTGCTCATAGTCAGGGAGGTCATGATCAGGAATGCGCCGATGACGATTATCATTATCATGCCCGTCAGTCTCAGTGCCATGCCCATGGCAGAGACGAACATGCCCCGTTTCATTCTCCCCATCACCAGAATCACAATCATCACCGTTGCGGCACCGATCCCACCTGCCTCGGTAGGGCTGAACCACCCCTCATAGATACCCCCGATCATTACCAGAAAGATTACCATTATAGGGATGGGATACCTGATACTGCTAAATCTCTCTTTCCACGAGTATTTGATATCTATCCTTGGTGCCGACTCTGGCTTCAGCCTCGCCCAGACATAGATTGTTAATACATACATGATCGTTAATATGACACCGGGGATTATGATAGCCATGAACAGTTTGCCGATGGACTCGCGGGTCAATATCGAGTAAACGATGCATGACATGCTGGGAGGTATCAGGTTTGCAAGTATCGAGGCGCTGGCTATCGCGCCTGTCCTAAGGGTCTTACTGTAGCCATACCTGGTCATCTCCGGGATGCCAATGCTGCCTATAGTAACGATATTGGCTGCACTGGAACCGGTCACCGCGCCAAAAGCGGCGCAGGCCATCGTGGAGACCATAGCCAGACTACCCCGGAAGCGGGCCATCCACTTGGCGATTGCCTCGTAAGCGTCCTTGCCCAGACCGCTCTGGGCAACAAAGGAACCCATCAATATGAACAGGGGCACCATCGTCATGATGTAGTGCCAGCTATACGCCCAGGTGAACTGTCCAATCTGATGAATCCCCGTTGATATGCCCATGTAAAGTATGGTGAAGACTACACCGAGTATTCCGATCACAACGAAAATATGCAAGCCAACCAAGCACAGTACGACGAGTAGTATGATCTCGACAATAGCCAAAATCGGAAACGCATCAATCAATCTCTTTCACCCCCTTTCCTCGGCCTCTAGAGCTCAACCAACTCATACACACTGGAGACGTCATCACTGACCCTCGAGATAGTTTTCATTGGCAAAACGACTGCCGAACACCTTGGCAGTAAGACCGACCATTGACCTCAGCAAGACGATTATGAAATGGCCCATCACCACGATGAAAAATATCTGGAATGGCCCAATGGGTATGTCCCTTAGATTTGAAGTCCGGCCAAGGGCAAAGCTGGTCTCGGACAATTCCCATACTCCCCAGGCGACGCAGAAAACAAAGACCGCGCCCAGCAATGCAGATACAACATCTATAGCTGCTCTTAGCCTCGTGCCTACCCTGTCCCTCAACAACCCGATACGCACGTGGCCAGCCGTGTACCAGGCGTAGGCCATTGCTAGGGGTGTCAACATGGACATAAACATTTCCGAGAATTCGTAGCCACCCACAAGCCAGTCGGTCCTGACAGGTAACCCTAACCTGTTTATCAAGCGAAAGATGACTGTCACAAAAGTGATCACCATCAGGCCAAGTAGAAAGGCCCCTCCACCTACGGCGCAAACCTTGGAGCCTTTGAATAGAAAGTACTCGGAGAAACCCTTGTTAACTACTCGTAAAACTCGGCTCATACCATATAGGTCCTCCTCTCTTTGTCTTTTCCGACAAGACTCGGCTACAAGGAAAACCGTAGCCGAGCCTTGTTTTCTGCCTCACCTTACCTTCGTGTTCCCTTTAGCTTACTTTCCGTGACGCTCCTTCCACGCTGAGTACCATGGGTGCTCCATGTTCTGCTCGTCCCACCACTTCTCGTACCACGGCTCCCAGTCGT
>CAZZJX010000131.1:0-4763 GCA_964654845.1 uncultured Dehalococcoidales bacterium | reverse complement strand
TTTCATCTCGCAACTCCTTTGTCTATCGCTGTTCATGAAGTACTAGATTGGTGGGCCACAACGTACAATAGCAGGAACCTTCACGCTTCAATTTGCCCTCACTTTCTGAGAATCGTAATCAAAAACTGGCTTGGAGGTCAACATGTCAAGATTCCGGTCACAAAGTCAAAAGTACGGTCAAGTGGTTGGTCAATCAGTCAGTCAAATCGTCAAATGGCGGGAATTTCCGGCAAAACAGGAGGTACAGAATGAAGGAAATACCTAGAGCGAAGAAGTTAGAAGTAGCGCAGTGCTACGTCTTAGGCTGTCCCTATAGTGATATAGAGAACCGAGCGGGCGTGTCGCATGGCAGCGTCGTGAATATCGTTAAGGAACTTGAAGACGGGAAACTAGCCATGCCGGGTACTTCATTTGACCAGGTGAATGACCTTCGCCAATTGTCTCTCGAGCTCAAAAAGAAAGGCTTGGAGCCATCTCAGGCACTACTTGGACTCCTATTATTTGACAGGCTCCGGGTATTGCAGGTGACACCGGAATTGGTGGACAGGTGGTCAGAACTGGCTAAGAAACATCTTCCCGTTGACTTCCCAGCCAGGGATTTCCTTGAGGCAGCATTGAGGCTTGATGAGCTCGAGAAACTCGAGGGCAAATCCTATGCCACGCTGGCCGCGGAGTATGCCAGGCTAAAAGAGCGTGTCGATAAGCTCAAGTCGCAGGTGGACGCTCTAGTCAAGAATAAGGAAGAGCTCGTCAAGAAGACAGAGTTACTGCGCTCAGAACTCGAATCGTTGGGAAAAACCAAAGACAGGCTTGAGAACGCTGTTGAGATACAAACCGGAAAGCTAAATGACCTCAGGGTAAGGACAGAGGAAACCGAGGAAGAGAGGTCCCGATTGAGGAAGGAGACAAGAGACCTTCAAAGAAGAAGAACAAAGCTGTCTTCAGAAGTCGATGGCAGAGAGGAGTCATTAATGAGGCTCAATGACATAGGGTTGTCAGATGAAGATCTTCTGCGGCTCACAAACTTCATCGAAAGCACCAGCAAGAACGAAGGTATCAGTGGTAACGAGCTTAGGAAAAGACTGTTCTCCGCATTCGGCTTATTCGAAGACATATCTGGTCTTGAGAATCAACGAAAATCGGAGATGCGAAAAGTAAGTGAGCTCGTCAAGAAGCAATCTGTTCTAGGCGGTGAAATCGCTGAGCTGGATAGGAAGAAAGGACTTCTAGAGGGTCAGATTGCAGGCATTGTCTCCTCAACATCACAGGAAGTAAGGGCAGTAGGAGAAGACGCTGCTTCGCAACTACAGCAACATGTAACTGATATTAAGGGCCAATTCCATGCTCTGTTAGTAGATGCGTTAAAAGCAGGAGAGGCCGTAGGTGAGATGAGGCAAGTATTGAAAAGAGGGCAGGAATCAGAACAGACTCTGAGTAAGTTTGTTGAGGAAGTGCAGAGCAGACTTGGGAGGAACTGATGCGAGACAATAAGTGGACCCAAACCGTGGCCGCCCTGAAAAAGGAACTAGCTTACATTGGAAGTAGCTCCCAAAACCTTGGTAGACGCTATCAAATCCTGCAACGAGAAGCTGAGTTCTTGAAGATGCAGTTTCTGGAGTATTCTCTGAAAAAACAGAGAAAGGCTATAGCACATCAGAGAGGACTTGCCTTGCTCGTCCGGGATAGAAGGAAGATAGGAACCGGCTTGGCTGTGACCGCGGGTGCGTCGATTCTTGCAGGATTAGTAGCAGGGGACAAGAATGCTGCTCTGACCGCGGGACTGTCGGGTTTCTACGGTGTGTTGCAGGAACTTGGAGAGACAACATGGGCAGTCTCACTACAGAAGGGATTAGTTGTCCTGCCGCACGATGATATTCCGGCGAAAGGAAGATGGGTCACATTTGAGAGCTTGATCGCCGCTATCCACGACTTGAAAACGGAAGCTTTGCAGGGAAAACGACTCGGAACTGTTGATAACGTCATCCAGAGACTTCAGCACTCAAGGGGAAAGCTAATCTATCTCCTTTTACCCGATTGAAATCTGGCAAAATGACCTCCTGTACAGTCAGGTAACAAAATACGCAATTGCTGGTCGTATCCATATCTTGACAGAGAAGGATTGACGAAGCTATTTCGGTGTAGTGTAGCATTATCTATCAAGGGTGCGGGTGGTAGCGCTAAGTCGGGAATCGAAGGTAGGGGACTATGTCCAACAGCAAATTAGAAATTGGTGCTACAATTCAGAAACAGGAAGTCGCACGTGCATAGCCAGGTTCAATCAGATGCTTGATGATGAAAGGAGCAAACGTATGATAAACCGGATACTGAAGATAGACCTTTCGAACAGGTCTTACAGGATCGAAGAGATCCCGGATAAGATAATTAGCCAGTATTTAGGTGGTAGAGGTCTGGGAGCCTATCTTTTATACAACTCAGTGCCCGCGGGGACTGATCCCTTGGGCGAGCAGAATCACCTTATCTTCACTGCTGGCCCATCCAATGGCACAAAGTTGTCCTATTCGTCAAAGACAGCTATTAATACCAAGTCGCCACTGACTGGCATTTATCTATATGCGATATCCAGCGGAACGACTGGGCATCAGATTAGAAAGGCTGGCCTATGGGCTATGGACATTACCGGCATCGCTGATTCGCCGATTTATCTTGACATAAGGAATCGGAAGGTTGAGTTCAAAGACGCCACCACTTTGTGGGGCGTTGAATCTGGCGAAGCGCAGCGACTAATGCTGGCGGACTCATCGGCAACGAAGGCAGCCACAGTGGCAATCGGTCCGGCCGGTGAAAGATCGCTTAGATATGCCGCTATCATGGTCGACGGTCCTCTCTATCGGGCTTTTGGCAGAGGGGGGCCGGGCTGTGTTATGGGATCCAAAAAGCTCAAGGGGTTAGTGATCTATGGAGACGAGGAGATAGAGATAGGTGACAGGGACGGGTTTGAAAAGATAAGAAGGGACATCCTGGGTAGAACCAAGGAAAAGAAAGAATGGGCAACTCTGTGGCGTCGCTACGGTACACGCGGGGCCTTTGATATGGTAAATACGCTGGGGCTGCTGCCCACACGAAACTGGCAAGGAGGAACATTTGAAGGCGCCGAGAGGCTAAGCTTCCCCTCTCATGAGAAAGAGTGGACCTGGCAGAACAGGGCATGTGGTCCCTTTTGCCCCACTCCTTGTTCTCTGTACATTGAAGCCGACAAGGGGCCCTATCAGGGCACACACTGTGATGGTCCTGAGTACGAGACAATTTATGCGTTGGGGCCGAATTGCGGGGTTGACAAACTGGATGCTATTGTCGCCGCAAACCAGATATGTGATGAGAATGGTATTGATACTATATCAGCCGGAGTGAGTATCGGCTTTGCCATGGAATGCTTTGAAAAGGGACTGATAGGGACCAAGGAGACCGATGGCATTGAGCTTCGGTTTGGCGATGACGGGGCGATGATTGCCATGCTGAAGAAGATAGTGAGTCAGGAGGGGTTGGGATTGCTGCTATCGGAAGGGGTGAGAAAGGCATCGCAAGAGATTAAGGGGGCTGAAGCATTTGCCATGCACGCCAAAGGTTTGGAGCTTGGCGGCTATGAGTGCCGGGGTGCCAACGGACAGGCTTTACAATTCGCGATCGACAATCGGGGAGGGTGCCACCATGGCTATGGGTGGGTGGCTAGAATCGAAGCCCTTGAGGGCACCAGAATGCAGGTAGAAGGCAAGGGGGAGCAGGTAAAGAATATGGCGATCGGCCAGACGGTCACAGATTCTGTCCCATGCTGTTCATTCGGGCGGCAAGTGTCTGGCTCAGTAGATAAGAATGTCTCGTCCATATTTGGGGAAGCCTGGTCATCTGATGATGTGAAACAAGCAGGCATGAGAATTATGTGTCAGGAACGGCTATTCAATATGCGTGAAGGGATTACGCGAGAAGATGACGCTCTGCCGGGAAGACTACTAAATGAGCCCAAGCCGGATGGCCCGACCAAGGGAGCAGTGGTCCCTCTGGAGGAACTGAAGAATGACTACTACCGCGCTCTGGGTTGGGACTTATCAACAGGTAATCCTGACGATGCCTTCCTAGACAGGCTGGGTATTGACAAATAGCAGTGCTACAAATACAGGTATGTGCGACTCGATTAGGAATACGGTGTTTTCCGATTACCTCAGTTGATATTAGCGCTCTGGTCATCTTGCGGATTTCGCGAGCTATTTGGTTTGGATCTGCAGAAGGCGTTCGGCATTAGCATAGGCGATTCTCTCTTTGTCAGCGGGACTCACCGGGAGTTGGTCCAGGAAATTGCGTGCTGACTGCATTGACGAATAAGGATAGTCTGCGGAGAAGAGGATCCGCTCGATTCCGACTTGAAGTAGCAGGTCGAGAAAAGCCGGAAGATAATTGAAACCGCTGAATGTGTAAGAGAAGTTCTCGCGGAAATAGGCCCCGGTAGATCGTTCCAGATGCGTCTGCTCTCTGGATAACCGTTGGTCAATTCTCGAGAGCATGAACGGGATCGCTTCACCAAGATGTCCAATCACGATTTGTAGATCTGGATAACGGTCAAATACCCCACTGGCGACAAGACGCAGGGAGTGTGTTCCGGTCTCAATATGCCAACCCCAGGCTCTGGTCGATAACAACTCTGTAACATTTGGTGGATAGTCTCCGGTATAGGAGACCTCGATAACCTTCTGCGGAGGTGGTGTTGGATGAATGTAGATCGGGACTCCTAGGGCGACGGCACTTTCCAGGAT
>CAZZJX010000130.1:0-4859 GCA_964654845.1 uncultured Dehalococcoidales bacterium | reverse complement strand
TCCTTCGGAATAGGGTGGCCTACCGGTTTTAAGGAGAACCAACCGCGCTGAGAAGTGCCCGCAGAGCCATTAGCTGCGGTGTGGTAAATTAGTGATTCAATTCGGGACAGCGACGGCATTGAGATTGCACCTTAGGGCGAACGGTTGACGAAAGGCGCTTAGCTGCACTTCGAGAACCTTCGAAGCATTGGGAAGGTAAGACAGGTACACTCGTACCACCCCCGCCAAGTGGATCGCTGGTATTCCCCCGCGTCGGAATTCCCGTAGCCCACGACGATTTCGTTAGGGTAGGTCAGCACAGGTATCTTCGTGAAAGTCTCCAGAATCAAAGGGCAATTGTCACTGAATTCGTGGTGTGTCTTAGCTTCCGTTGCCCTGTTATTCCTATCTGTCGTCTTCTTCTATGATAGAGCCATACTCACTGTTGACTCGCTTGGCCTCACACTTTGACATCCTTCACTCGATTATCCTCATTTTCCAATTAGGAGCCGGCAGCGCCCTTGCGGCTGTAGTAATCCATAACCTTCCTCAGAGCAAAGGCTCCCCTCTCCATTGATGGAAAGGCCGGGATGCCAACATGCTGAAGCCTTTGTGTCAACCCCATAGCCTCGCTCATTTCGCGAGGGGTAGAGAAAGGGACGATGCCCAATATCGACTTCGAG
This sequence comes from uncultured Dehalococcoidales bacterium, assembly GCA_964654845.1. Classification (GTDB taxonomy): domain Bacteria; phylum Chloroflexota; class Dehalococcoidia; order E44-bin15; family E44-bin15; genus DAOUVR01. The sequence continues at coordinate 4,197 of CAZZJX010000130.1, read as the reverse complement.
TTTCTCTTTCTGATGTCAGCCGCCACATTGATATCGCTGTCAAGCTGCTCGGGAGAGGAGTAGCTATAGTTGAGCACCAGCACCAGATTATCTACATTGGCGTCGCTCTCAAGGATTTCCAGGATATGCTTCATTTGCTGACGGTTTGGGTTGCCGGTGTCTATGGGGTTACCATAGCTACCTCCGATTAGACTGAAGAAAGTAGCGAATTCGTCATACGACTCCTGAGTAAGTGCAGGTAGCCTCAGACCAGCTTCAGCGAAAACGTCGGCAACGGCTACTGATTGTCCACCCGAGCCCCCGGCAACAGCTACCCTGTCACTGTGAACCGGCGGAAGAAAATACAGGGCCTTCAGGGTATCAATGAGCTCTTCCATCCTGTCTACCTTTATCGCCCCGCATTGCCTTACGGCGGCATCCCATATCTCCCGAGATGTAGCCAGCGATCCGGTATGGGAGGCAATAGCCCGTCCCCCTTCCTCTGTCCGTCCGCCTTTCCACAGCACCACCGGCTTCTCGCTCGATACCTCCTTCAACACCTGGAAGAACCGCCTCCCGTCTCTCACCCCTTCCAAGTACATACCGATGACCTTAGTCTCAGGGTCATGACGGAAGTACTCCAGAAAGTCAGGGGAATCAAGCACACGCCCATTGCCGAAGCTCACCGACTTGCTGACGTCCAATCCCTGCAAGTGCGCCATAAGGCTGAAGTTGATAGCGTGAGTACCACTCTGCGAGATGAAACCGACGGGCCCGGAGACCCCATCGTACTGCACCCCGTTCTGCTTTATTCCGACCTTGGGGTTGAAGATTCCCATGCAGTTGGGACCGATAAGGTGAAGATTCGCCTGCTTCGCCCTCTCGGTGAGCAGGCGCTCCAGCTCTATCCCTTCATCACCACCTGTCTCGGCGAAGCCGGCGGTGAAGAAATGGACAGCAGCTACCTCCTTGCGAATGCAATCCTCCAAGATAGTGAGGGCCGCTATGCGAGGTACAGATACGATGACCAGGTCTACCGGCTCGGGGATATCCAGAATGCTGGTGTAGTTCTCTATGCCCATCGCTTCGATACCCTCAATCGACGCCGGATCGACCTGAACAGAATAGACCTTACCCTTGAAGTTGCTCTGGGCACGAAGCCATGTGAACCCGTTCTTCGCGCTATCCCCTATCACTGCAATGCAGCGAGGATTGAAGGCTCTATCCAGTTTGCTGTTGTTTACTCTCACTTTGTCCCCCTAATTGAGCTCACTCCAGTAGTAGCAGCGTTGATTAGATCCGAGCCGCTGTTTTCACATCATACTTCTTAGCCACGCTTGTTTTCAACGGGTGTGGGGTGTCAATTCCTTCGCGTGTGCCCGGGTTGCTGTCCAAGAATCGAAAAAGATGGCGTGACGGTGCAAGATATGAGGCTCTGGTAGAAGCCTAGATATCTATGGCGGACGGCACGGTACCTGCAAATATGAATTCAAGGTTCCGATGCCGCCCATCAATTAGTTCGACAAGAAGCCATCTTCTTCAACCGAATGGTAGGTCCTCGACTGCTAGCCAAGCACTGTCCAATCCGATTTGGCGGTCAGTTGACAAACGGTCGATTCCAGCGAGCTGAACAACACTGACTTTTGTTAAAAGTTGTTGCCCAGGATGGATGGCGGAGCTATAATTCGTAAGGAGGTCAGCCAAGATGGCTACCTCTTATGTTGATACATTACAGCTTAAGTTTTTAAACGCAAGAAAAATCCACTGTGGTTTGCCAAAGTGTTATAGGTAGGTCAGTTAAGGTGTAACCAGTAGGAGGCAGAAGATGAGCGGCAAAACCGAAAGACACCACACTGAGCGTTATGCCTCCAGATTTGCTTTCTGGATGGTAACCCATCCCTATTGATTCTATCTGCACTCCTACCTGGTTTGCTTGTAGCGACGATTCATGCAGTTCTGGGTCGGCAGCCCTGTTTGGTCTAAAAGCCTTTATATCAGGCAAAGCGGCAATAAATAATATGATCGCTATACCGCCTTCCTGGAGATGACTTATGAAGAGGAGGGAGGCCCTAATGGCCCCCCTCCTTAACAACCCGCTGCTCGCTGGCAGCTTCCGTCAATTGCTGTTCCTATTTCGCAGCCGTGCCCACGGTGGCCGTGCCTTGAACGATCGCCTCCGCCTCTCCCATTGCCTGAGCCAGTGCCTCAGCCCGCCTCTTTTGCCTTGCGCGCGTCACCCGCATGACCCGATACAGGCCGCTGACGTTCAGGTACCACAAGAAAGCCACCGGGAAGAGGATGATGGGTACCGCTACCACCAGCGCCACTATTACCTGCCATTCCATTTCACTCCCTCCTTTCTCGGGCCCCTACCTTGCCCCTTTTGGGCCAAGGCAACCATTTGGTTTCTTGGGAGGTAAGAGGCCGAACTAGACCCGCCAACGTCTTCTTTTATGCTCGCCGTCTTTCTTACCTCTTACCTCCAGCATCACAGTACCATACTGCTGGCAGAACTGGCTTCCGCCGTAATGCCTGTTTCTGGTCGCACAAAAGACCTGAGAAGCTGACAGAATCGTAGGTCATTATGCCTAGACAGAACATTGCAGAACTAAGCGAATAGGCTTAGTCGGGTCACCATCCGTGCTCCCGTCCGGAGAACAAGTCCCATGCAACTGGATTACCGATCTGAGGGGTCAGTTTCCTGGATTTCGCGCGTTTAAAAAGGATGAAAAAGAGCCCTATCACGTCCGTGTGCCTGTGGCTATCATCCTATCTTCTGCTTGCCCTCACTGCCGCAGGCAGATCGCCTATCAACGCAACAAGCGTACTAGTCACTTGGTAACGTCGCTACAGATTGGGCAGACCTTGGCGAAGTTGCTATTCCATAGTATCTTGGCTAAAATAAATAAACTGCTCTCAATTGGACGTAGATGCACGGGATAGCCAAGGATATCACCGAAGTCGTAGGAAATACCCCCCTTGTTAGGCTAAATAGAATAAGTCAAGGGCTATACGCCGATGTGGTGGCGAAACTTGAGTTTCTTAACCCTTGCGCCAGCATCAAGGATAGAATCGGCGTCGCCATGATCAGAGCGGCTGAAGAGGCTGGTGTGCTCAAAGAGGGCACAGTTATCATAGAGCCCACCAGCGGCAATACCGGGATCGGACTGGCATTTGTCTGCGCAGCGAAGGGCTATCGGTTGATCCTCACCATGCCCGACACGATGTCTATAGAGAGAAGGTGGCTACTGAAAGCCTTTGGAGCAGAGGTAGTCCTGACCCCGGGGTCGGAGGGCATGATTGGGGCGGTGAGGGAGGCAGAGAGACTGGTCAAGGATACTCCTGATTCCTTTATGCCACAGCAGTTTAAGAACCCGGCCAATCCGAAGGCTCACCAAGAGACTACCGCTGAGGAGATCTGGAGAGACACAGAGGGGAAAGTAGATATGGTGGTCGCTGGTGTGGGCACGGGAGGAACGATCACCGGGATCGCCAAGGCGCTCAAAAGGAAAAAGGCCTCCTTTCAAACCATCGCTGTGGAACCAGCCAGCTCGCCAGTTCTCTCAGGTGGGCAAGCTGGCGCACATCAAATCCAGGGCATCGGCGCTGGATTTATCCCAGAGGTGCTGGACACGGAACTCATCGATGAAATCGTTAGGGTTGCCGATGAGGATGCAGGTGTGATGGCGCGAAGATTGGCTATTGAGGAGGGGATACTGGCAGGCATTTCCGCAGGGGCGGCAACCTGGGCAGCAATAGAGATGGCGAAAAGAGCGGAAAACAAAGGGAAGCTTATCGTTGTAATCCTGCCCGATAGCGGCGAGCGCTATCTGAGCACTGGGCTTTTTGGGGGTGACGAAATTGGCTAATCCCTTCAGGATATTCAGAGACGACCTGAGAACTGTTTTCGATAAAGACCCGGCGGCAAGAAACACCCTGGAGGTCTTGTTCTGCTATCCAGGATTACACGCTCTGTGGCTTCATCGTATCGCCCATTTTTTCTGGCGCCATAAACTCCGGTTCACAGGTCGCATGATCTCCCATATTAGCCGTTTCTCCACCGGCATCGAGATCCATCCCGGAGCCACCATCGGCAGGAGGTTCTTCATCGACCATGGTATGGGTGTAGTCATCGGGGAGACAACGGAGATTGGTGACGACGTGCTGTTATATCAGGGGGTGGTATTAGGAGGAACAAGTCACGAGAAGAGAAAACGC
>CAZZJX010000129.1:0-4861 GCA_964654845.1 uncultured Dehalococcoidales bacterium | reverse complement strand
ATATAATACGGTCTTAAAGTTGTATCCCCAAATATGGATATTCTGGGCTGTAGCGGCCGCTTGCGGTGTTTCTTTCATTGTGAGTATTATTAAGGGGAAAACGAAGGCCATATGGGTTGCTGTGTTGGGCATCCTTATTTTTGCATCGATCATACACCCTATAGCCTCCACCACAGCCTGGACCAGCGGTAGGCACGAATCTCTAGATGTCTATGGAGGAAGAGGGTCGCTCGATGGGCTGGCCTATCTGGAGTCTCAAAATAAAGGTGACTACCTGGGTATCCGATGGATAAGCGAAAACATGACGGTCGCCCGGTTATATTGGAAGCACCTGGAAACTCTGGCGAATATTCCTCTCGTGTGTCAGCGCTCACCGGGCTTCCTACAGTGATAGGGTGGCAATCTTGGGAGATAATGTGGGGGCGTAGTTGGGATGATGTTGGGGAAAGAACCGGGGACGTGGATGCGATATACAACACATTGGACAATAACGAGGCGCTGGAGCTGCTGAAAAAGCACGATGTTAAATACATATACATAGGGTCTTTGGAACGGGAGAAATATGAAAGCGATGGTTTGCAGAAATTTGCTGCTCAGCCGGAGGCATACGAATTGGTGTATGAGGGTGAGGGGGCAACCATCTTCAGGGTGAGGGAGAATGATAGTGCGGATTAGTACATCGTTGGTCGACCGTGTGCGCGCCAGGCTAAACTGGGAGATCGCTATCTACATCCTTCTCTTCGTTATCGCCCTGGGGATGCGTCTCTGGGATTTAGACGCCCGTGTCTTCAGCTTTGATGAGTTCGAAAATGTCTGGTGGGGTGGTGCATGGTCTCTTTATAACACGCATGCTTATCATCATACGCCTGTAACCCATGGCCCGTTCCAGGGTTACAGCACCGCCCTGGCCTTCTTCCTCTTCGGGGACAGTGAATTCACGGCACGCCTTGTCCCCGCCATCTTCGGCACAGCATTGGTAGCGCTTCCCTATTTTCTGCGCCGCCAGCTAGGGCGATGGGGTGCTATCATCGTTGCTGTCTTGCTTACTTTCTCTCCTACGTTTCTATTCTTCAGTCGTTACGCACGAAACGATATCTATATTGTTTTTTGGACTCTGCTCCTGGTTGTCTGCCTGTGGCGCTATTTTGAGGAGAGGAAGGCCAGGTATCTCTACATTGGAGCAGCCGCCTTGAGTCTCAGCTTTTGCACCAAGGAGGCAACCTATTTTACTGCAGGTATATTTATCCTTTTCCTTTTCATCGCTTCGGCTAAAGAGCTGGTAGCCAGGGTTAGAAACAGGTTCGACCTTAAAGGTCTCCCCGCGCCGGCAGAATTCCTTCTCATCATCGGCGCCCTGGTGCTGCCTCTTTTCGCAGCCGCAGTTCAGCTAATCCCGAAAATGAACTTTCCCGGCGGCTTTCACTGGGGTGAGGCTCTCATCGTGATTCTTCTATTCATAGTATCCGCAGCTATAGGGATTCGCTGGAACTGGCGGCGCTGGCTTATAAGCTTCCTGATTTTCTATGGCATCTTCACCCTTCTCTATACTACCTTCTTCACCAATCTCTCTGGCTTTGCCAGTGGCATCTGGGGCTCCCTTGATTACTGGATCGGTCAGGCAGGAAGGGTGACACAGCCCTGGTACTACTATATTATTCTCATGCCCATGTACGAATTTCTGCCCTTGCTCTTTGCCTTCGTTGGTGCCATCTACTACATGATAAAAGTGAACCTATTCTCCCGTTTTTTAGTTTGGTGGGCGGTATTAAGCCTGATACCATACTCTTTATATGGCGAGAAGATGCCTCAGATTTGCCTTTATATAATTCTCCCCGCGATTCTTATCGGAGGGATGTTCATCGGCCAGCTTTTCCAGGCCTTTGATTGGAAAAGAATGAGGGCGTGGGCGGTGAGAGGGGTTACGATAGTTTTTCTACTTCTGATTTTCCCTGTCACTGTGTATATCGCCTTTCAGGTGAGCTACGATAATAGCAGTGAACCTCCGCAGATGTTGGTCTATGCGGCTATATCCCAAGACCTGCGGCAAGTCATGGCCCAGATTGAGGAGGTGGCGGAGGAAAGTGGGGAGGGGAAAGAGCTGGCTATAACCGTAGATGGCAGCGGTGGCGGCCTCTCCTTTTACTGGCCATGGGCCTGGTATCTTAGGGATTATGTGAATGTTGATTTCACTGACCTTTCTTCTGTGAATGAGCCTCCTAAAGGCTCGGTGCTTCTTATCAAGGCGAACAATAAGGATGCTGCTGAGCCATACTTGGAAGAGTATGATGAGGGGCAAGAATTTCAACATCTGATATGGTTCCCCGAGGAGTATAAGGATTTTGACTTTGGGTGGTGGTGGGACTACTTTATGCATAGGAAAACCGAGGGTCCCTACTGGACCTCTGGCACAGAGGGCATCGCCTTTTTCCCTAAAAGTACGCCGTAATTTGAACGCCTATCTTTGCCTGCGCTATAATGGCTGACTAAGGAGTACATATTTGCTAAAAAGTCGCCGTTTTTGGGCTGGGTGCGCTATAAGCTTGGTTTTCTTGATCCTATTCTTTTATAGATTTAGGGGCGACTTTGGTGGAATAGCTCGTGCGCTCGGCGAAGCCAACTACATCTTTGTATTACCCACGGTAATCTTATTAGTGATTATCATGGGAATCAAGGCAGTACGCTGGCGTTATTTGCTTGGTTCCCTGAGTCCTGTTCCTTTACGGTCTGTCTTCTCGGTGACAATTATTGGGCATATGGTAGACAGCCTGTTACCCCGGCCTATAGGTGAACTGTCACGTGCCTATCTCCTCGGCGAGCAAGAATCGATAAGCAAGATGTCACTTCTCGCCACCATTGCGGTGGCACGCATCTTTGATGGGCTTGCTTTGCTCTTTTTTATGGTCAGCGTGTGGCTATTTGTGCCCTTGGCACCATGGTTAGAGCAGGGAGTGCGCATCGTTGCCGGCGTGTTTATTGGTGCTTTGGTACTGTTCATAATATTTGCTTCATCCCCAGGTCGGCTACGAAAAGCAGTGGCCTTTGTATTACGACCTCTGCCACAACGACAGAGCTCTAAACTGGAGGGTTGGCTAGAACGATTCATAATTGGGCTCGCGGTGCTTAAAAGCCCGAGTAAACTATTCGTTGTGTTTTTACTCTCTCTGTTGATATGGTTTATTGAGGCCATGATGTTCTATCTGGTGGCCTTCTCCTTCAACTTAGGTCAGCCTTGGTACGTCTTTATCTTGACCTCGGCAACGACAAATCTTGCCTTGCTCATACCTTCCATGCCCGGTGGGTTAGGAAACTGGGAGTTGGCTTGTCAAGAAACGCTCAGAATCTTTGGGGTAGATGTGGCTTTGGCTAGTGCCTACGCAATCGCCTTACATGCTATTGTGCTGATACCGATGATCTTGCTTGGGTTTATATTTCTCTGGGCGCAGAACCTATCCCTGACCAAGATATTGCCCCAGCGTGAAGGATTAGCTCAGGGACATGATTCAAAGGAAGGCGAGGAATGAATATTGGGATCATCGGTGGTGGGGTCGTTGGGATTTCCGCGGTTCGTGAACTAGGCAGAGAGGGGCATAGAATAGCCATCTTCGAGAAAGGGGTGGAGTTGGGTAGACAGGCATCTATCAGGGACGAACTGCAGTGTCAGGTTGAGACGAAAAATGGCAAAATTGGTGGGTGCTGAGGGTTGAATTCCCTAGGCGCAGTGTGATATCATTAATTTATAGAGAAATGATGGTTACCCCTGCACCTACGAAGAAGCAGCTAGCAGATTTCCACGCTACAAAAAGACCGCAGCTTATTCCCCTTTTTACAAACAATCAGAAGTGTACTCGTCGATTCTAAAGTTATGGAGAAGTATAAATGTATAGAATCATGCTGAGAGAGGACTTGGTGCCCGGCATTCACCTTTTTAAGGTTGAGGCGCCGGCAGTTGCCCGCAAGGCCCAGGCAGGACAGTTCGTTGTCCTAAGGGTGGACGAAAAGGGCGAGCGTATCCCTCTTACCGTTGCCGACTGGGACCGAGAGGAAGGGAGTATTACTATTGTCTTCATGGAGGTGGGGGCGACAACCCGTAAGCTGGCTCAGCTTAAAGCTGGTGATTACATCGCCAACTTCGCCGGCCCTCTGGGCTTGCCCACCCATATCGACAATTTTGGCACCGTGGTCTGCGTTGGGGGAGGGTTCGCTGTTGCTCCTATAGTCCCGATTGCTCGTTCGATGAAGGAGGCGGGAAACAAGGTCTTGTCCATTATGGGAGCCAGGAATAAGGATCTTTTATTCTGGCAAGACCGCCTGAGAGCAGTGAGCGATGAGCTTGTTGTGGCCACAGACGATGGCTCCTACGGCCGCAAGGCATTGGTGACCGAGCCTCTCAAGGAATTGCTTGAAGGAGAGCGGAAGATAGACCGGGTTATCGCCATCGGCCCCACGGTGATGATGAAGTTTTGTGCTAAAACGACTGAGCCTTTTGGTGTTAAGACAATCGTCAGCCTTAACCCGATTATGGTCGACGGCACCGGGATGTGTGGCTGCTGTAGGGTTGAGGTTGGTGGTCAAACCAAGTTCACCTGTGTTGATGGCCCCGACTTTGATGGCCACCAGGTGGACTGGGACCTCCTCTTTACTCGCCAGCGGATCTACCTCGAGGAAGAAAAGAAATCGTTAGAGCGATGGGAGCAGATGAGCCATGCCTAAGTTAGATCTAAACCGAGTGTCCATGCCCAAGCAAGAGCCCCTGGTGCGGGCGAAGAATTTTAATGAGGTCGCCTTGGGATATAGCGAGGAACAGGCTTTGGCCGAAGCCAATCGGTGTCGCCCATTCGGCGTCCAGAGTGAGCCGTCGGCG
>CAZZJX010000128.1:0-4873 GCA_964654845.1 uncultured Dehalococcoidales bacterium | reverse complement strand
CACTTACGGTCGATGTGATTGCCCGTATTATTGAGCGGGAGCGCCCTGACGGACTCCTCCCCACCCTGGGTGGGCAGACAGGGCTCAACCTGGCTGTTGACCTGGCCAATGCCGGCATTCTCGATAAATACAATGTTCGCTCTCTGGGTACCCCCATCGATACTATACGCAAGGCAGAGGACAGAGAGCTATTCAAGAAGATGCTTGAGGATATCGGTGAGCCGGTTCCCGAGAGCACTATCGCCACCAGCATGGAGGAGGCACGCCAGGCAGTTGCGGTCATGGGTCTGCCCGTAGTTATCCGCCCCGCCTATACCCTTGGCGGCACCGGCGGCGGCCACGCCGCCACTATGGTTGATTTTGAATACATCGCCGCCATCGGGCTGGCGGTAAGTCCTGCCCACCAGATCCTGGTTGAGAAAAGCGTTGTCGGCTGGAAGGAGATAGAGTATGAGGTGATGCGCGATGCCGCCGACAACTGCATCACCATCTGCAATATGGAAAACATCGATGCCATGGGGGTACATACAGGTGATAGCATTGTCATCGCTCCGTCTCAGACCCTCTCGGACAACGAATATCAGGCGCTGCGCTCGGCCAGCATCAGGATAATAAAAGCGCTGGGGGTGGAAGGGGGCTGCAATATCCAGTTTGCCCTCGCCCCCCATCCCATGCTTGCAGACCATTGGCCGCCGGGTGGCAGCGGCAACCTCTATGAACATGTGAATAACGGATGCCCCCCATACTATGTCATCGAGGTCAACCCACGCGTCAGCCGCAGCTCGGCCCTGGCCTCCAAGGCAACAGGCTATCCCATTGCCCGCGTCGCCGCCAAGATCGCCGTGGGGAAAAGGCTGGATGAGATCGTCAATCAGGTAACCGGCAAGACGATGGCCGCCTTCGAGCCGGCGCTGGACTACATGGTGGTTAAAATCCGCCGCTGGCCCTTCGACAAGTTCGCCTCCGGCGATCGCTATATCAGCACCCAAATGAAGGCCACTGGCGAGGTGATGGCCATCGACCGCACCTTTGAGGCAGCGCTGCAGAAAGCGGTGCGCTCCCTGGAGATAGGAGGTAAGTCCCTGCTCTGGGAGGACCCGAGCTGGAAGGACGAGTCCCCGCTCAAGCCCAGCGACCTCCGCCTTTGGGCCATTATGGCCTCGTTGAGGCGAGGAGCGAGCCCCGACCAGTTGGCAATAGAGACGGCCATCGACCCATGGTTCATGTACAAGCTCAACAATATCGTCCAGATGGAGAGGCGTCTCCTCTCTGAGCCGCTGACCCCCCAACTCCTCTGGGAGGCAAAGCGCCTTGGATTCTCCGATGAGCAGATCGGGACACTGGCAGACAGGTTGCCGGAGCAGGTCCGCGACCTACGTTATAACTGGCAAATCCTCCCTGTGTACAAGATGGTGGACACCTGCGCTGCCGAATTCGACGCCGAGAGCGCCTACTTCTATAGCACGTACGAGAAGGAGAATGAGGCTGAGCCTGTGGAGGGAGATAAGGCGGTGGTCATTAGCTCAGGCCCCATTCGCATCGGTCAGGGAATTGAGTTCGACTATTGCTGTGTTCACTCCGCCTGGGCCCTTCAGGAGGCGGGCTATAAGAGCATCATTATTAATTCCAATCCAGAGACAGTGTCCACCGACTTCGATACATCGGATCGCCTCTACTTTGAGGCTCTGGATGAGGAAAGCGTGCGCGATGTCCTTGAGAATGAGGGGATTGCTTCCACCCCCACAATGGTGCAATTCGGGGGGCAAACAGCCATCAATCTGGCAGAGCCCCTATTCCGCAGTGGCATGCCCATCATTGGCTCCAGCGTCGAGGCTATCGACGAAGCGGAGGACCGCCACCGCTTTGAAAACCTGATGAACCGACTTGGTATTCCCCAGCCTCCTGGTTCCACGGCCACCTCCGTCGAAGAAGCGCTCAATGTAGCCAAGCTCATCGGCTACCCCGTTCTCGTCCGCCCCAGCTACGTGCTGGGGGGTAGAGCAATGGAGATCGTGCACAACGCCACTGAGGTAATTCACTACATGAAGCTTGCTATAGAGACGCACTCCAGACATCCTGTGCTCATAGACAAATACCTTGAGGGAAAAGAGGTGGAGGTTGATGCCATTTGCGATGGAGAGCAGGTGCTCATCCCGGGAATTATGGAGCATATCGAGCGGGCTGGGGTGCACAGCGGAGACTCTATGGCGGTCTATCCTGCCTTAAGTCTCACCAATGATGAAGTGCAAACCCTCGTGGAATATTCAACACGTATTGGGTTGGCGCTTCATGTGAATGGGCTGATGAATAATCAATATGTGATCATGCCCGAGGGCGACGTCTCCTCAGTCTATGTTCTGGAGGTCAATCCGCGGGCGAGTCGAACCATCCCGTTCATAAGCAAGGTTACTCGAGTGCCGATGGTTCGGATAGCGACCAAGGTGATGCTGGGCCAGAGCCTGAAGGAGCAGGGCTACGAAGGAGGGCTCTGGAAAACGCAGAACCTGATCGCCATTAAGGCACCGGTTTTCTCTATGTCCAAGCTGGGTGGTGTGGATACCTATCTCGGCCCTGAGATGAAATCGACAGGTGAGGTTATGGGGGTAGACTACACCTTTGGCGCCGCCCTGGCAAAGGCGCTATTGGCTGCCGACCTGATGCTGCCTTTGGAGGGCTCCATTTTGCTCAGCATCGCCGATCACGACAAGCCGGAAGCGCTGCCCATCATACGACAGCTCTCTTCTCTGGGTTACAACCTGTATGCTACTGAGGGCACGGCGGCGATGATTGAGGCAGAGGGAATGCCAATAACTATGATAAGTAAGAAACTGGGCGAGGGACACCCCGATATCTTGGACGTCATTCGTGATGGCACCGTCAAAGGAGTGGTCAATACCATTACCGGGGAGCGAGGTCCCTTAGCCGATGGCTTTCAGATTCGCCGCGTCGCCGCAGAGAAGCGGGTCCCCTGCTTCACCTCGCTTGACACGTTTAAGGCCGCTGTGGGGGCTTCAACCAACGGTGAGCAGAGCTTTTCTGTCCAGCCCTTAAGGGAATATCTAACGGAATAAAAAGGGTGACCGCTTGAAGCAGATTCTTGCCACTGTTCTTTCAAACAGCGAAATCCTGCCCGACATTCACCTCCTGTGGGCTCAGGCCCCTGAAATCGCCTCTGAATCCATGCCGGGGCAGTTTGTTATGGTTCGCACCAGCGAAGACCATGAACCGCTGCTCAGGCGCCCCCTGGCCATCCACCGTGTTTCTCCACTTGCCTCCCCCACCCAGTTCGCTCTCCTCTTCTCCGTGGTCGGCCGGGGCACGAAGTGGCTCGCCCAGAGAAGAGAAGGGGATGATATCGACCTATTAGGACCTCTGGGTCATGGCTTTAAGGTCCAGTCACATCATTTGCTCTTAGTTGCCGGCGGCATTGGGGTTGCCCCGTTGGTCTCTCTTGCCGAGAGTGAACTGTCGAGGGGAGCGCATGTCACGCTGATTTTAGGGGCACCCACCCAGGACCAGCTTTACCCAGCCCATCTGCTCCCTCCTGGAATCGATCTTCTGGTTGCCACAGAGGATGGTTCAGCCGGTCAAAAGGGCATGGCAACCGACCTTCTAGCCAATTTCACGGGCAAGGCTGAGCAAGTCTTTGCCTGTGGCCCCATTGCCATGTATGAGGTTATGTCAAGCCAAAGCCTGCTCAAGGGGAAGTCGGTTCAGGTCTCTATGGAGGCCAGAATGGGCTGTGGGTTCGGCGTCTGCCTGGGCTGCTCCATAGAGACCAGGCAAGGCATGAAGCTGGTGTGCCAGGACGGCCCCGTGTGTGAGCTAAAGGATATTATGTAGGGTGGTGAAAAAGGAGGTGACTGAAATGGTGGTTACAAAGAAAATGGGCCTTCGCACCAAGGGAGACTGTGACATAATTGACATCACCGGCCAGGTAAAGCAGGAGGTTTCTGGCTCCGGTATCAATTCAGGGACAGTAACCATCTTCGTTGCCGGCTCGACGGGTGGGGTAACCACAATCGAGAATGAGCCCGGCCTCATCAGCGATTTTCAGGATATGTGGGAAAGGAATATCCCCAGGAACATCCCCTACCAGCATGACCGCGCCTGGGGAGACGGTAATGGGCACTCACATGTAAGAGCTTCCCTTCTCGGCCCTTCTTTAGTAGTGCCATTCAGCAATAAATCGCTTCACCTGGGCACCTGGCAGCAGATAGTGCTGGTCGATTTCGACAACCGCTCCCGCTCCAGGGAGCTCGTGCTCCAGATTATGGGCGATTAATATAGTCGCCAAGCTCCTGAGGAACCTTCTCTGGATCGCTGGCCACCGCAGGGACGATTGCTGGCTGTCCGCAATCTTGCAGTATCTGCTGCCCATCGGAGCCCAGGATGAATTGAACGAAGTCTATCGCCATTTCAGGATTTGGGGCATTCTCAGGAATGGTGAGCCCATAGACGATGGGTGCCCCGGTCAACGTCGCACTCGTCCCTGGCTCACTGCCAGTCACCTCCACTTCAGCGGTAGCATAAAAATCCTCGAACTCCAGGCTTGACAGGTCTATTTCGGTAGGGAGCTCAATGTATCCAAATTCATGCTGCTGGGCTACGGAACGGTACTCGAAGGCATAGTCCAGATCCCCGGATTCCAGCAGATACAACAGGTCCACCGACTTCGGCTTTACCACCTCCCCCCAATCTCCCCCAATCCTGCCCCGATCCAGTTCTGTGCTGCCCTCGGGCAGAGCGATTAGGCTATTGTACAGGTCGGCGGCGTTGTCGTCAGGCGTCAGATTAAAGTCCACAGCTTCATCGTAGTAGTACTTTTCGGCCAACTGAACTACCATGAGCGTACGGTAGCCGCAGGGGTCCG
>CAZZJX010000127.1:0-4878 GCA_964654845.1 uncultured Dehalococcoidales bacterium | reverse complement strand
TCGTAGTTCAAACCCGGCGGTACAGTTGTATCTATGGAAATCAGATCTTTAAGGACTTCAACGTAGTTCACTTTTGCCTCCCTCCAGCTTGTTTGCTGCGTCTACGGCTAGATTGTATCATACAGCCGCGTAGATATCGGGTTTGCCTGTGCTAGAATCTGGGAAGGGATCATACTGTTGAGATGTCTGGCATCAACTTAACCATCAGAAACGAAGAGAAAGAAGATTACAGAACTGTCGAGCAACTGGTACGCGAAGCATTCTGGAATCTCTATGTCCCGGGATGTAGCGAACATTTCGTTCTACACAATCTCAGGAGGAGTAACGATTTTGTCCCTGAACTTGACTTCGTGGCTGAGAAGGAAGGGCAGATCGTGGGGCAGATTGCTTACAGCCGGGGGATTATTAAAGGCAAGCAGGGCGAGGACAAGGAAGTCATAGGCTTTGGGCCCTTAAGCGTGTTGCCTGCGTTTCAGAGAAGAGGTATAGGCAGCGCTCTGATTACTCACACAATTGCGGTTGCACGGGACATCGGCTATCCGGCCATTTGCATCTACGGAGACCCGAGATACTATAGCCGATTCGGTTTCAGATGTGGCGAGAAATACGAAATCAAGACTGCCGACGATAAATTCGCGGTTGCCCTGCAGGTACTGGAGCTGAAGCAGGGTGCATTAGACAAGATGTCCGGAAGATTTGTTGAGAGTGCTGCTTTCGCAGTGGATGAGACCGGATTCGCGCAGTATGACGCCACATTTCCTTTCAAGGAGAAGAAAGAAACAGAATCGCAGCGGGAATTCAGATTTCTGGCAAGCCTTCGGTATTGAGCGGGGGCTTGGCGGCTCGACGAATAGTGTTTTTCAGGATCATGGCAACCATATTCGTACGACCGACAGCTAGTTGAACTTGTTCATGGCTGCCTTTGTCCCCTGGGTAAGGAAGCAATCGATGGCTTCAGCCACCCTGGCGATTGCGGACCTGACTGTCGCTTCTTCTTGGGGCGAGAAATCACTGAGCACATAGTTGACTATGGCGTCCTCGCTTAAGGATTGTTTATCTGTTTGAGGTCGCCCGATCCCCACCTTGATGCGGGGAAAGGCCTCGCTGCCCAGAGCGGAGATGATGGAATTCATGCCCTTGTGTCCGCCGGAGCTTCCGCTCTGACGGAGGCGTATCTTGCCTAGGGGCAAATCGAGGTCATCGTATATTACTAGAAGGTCACCCAAAGAAATGTGGTGTTTATTCACGAGGCAGGCTACTGATTTGCCGCTGAGGTTCATAAATGTCCCCGGCCTGGCCAGCAACAGCCTCTCGCCGCTCATTTTGCCGACGCCTACTCTGGCCCGGCACTGCCAGTGGTAGAAGTGGATAGAATGAAGCCTGGCGAAGTAATTCAAGCACTGGAAGCCAACATTGTGGCGGTTGCGGGAATAACTCTTACCGGGGTTCCCTAGACCAACTATGAGTTTCATTAAGCTACAGTCTATGGAGATTCAGAGTCTGGACATTATGGCTGATTGCACTGAGGCTAAGCAAGTACTTCTCGCCCGGCATCGAGCTTCAAATAGACAGATGACACTTGAGTGCCTGTCATAGAGGGGAAGAGTACGGGGGAAGCCCGATGATTCGTTCTGTAAGAATGACTTGTTTTGCAAGAGTTCGACGACTCTTTTTCATACGCAAGGCGATTACTTGCGGCAGATTCAGTTGTTAAGGTACCACGATTCGTTTCGTTGGTTTGCCATTTGTTTTTACGAGCCATGGGGGACTGGCAGACTGACGCGGCAAAGCCGGGATGATTCGTTTTGTAGAAACTGCTAGTTTTTCTGGAATTCGATAGCTCTTTTTCATACGTAAGGCGATTACCTCCGGCACATTCAATTGTTGAAGTACACACGATTCGTTTTGTCGGTTTGCCATTTGTTTTTGCGAGCCCGTTGGGGCTGGCGGACTGACGCATAGAGGCCAATGACAGACAAAGCTCAAATGGCAAAGCCCAAATGACAAAGTGCATTCTGGCCACCGCGCTTGCTCTTAGTCTTTGTTGTGTTCACAGTCACGTTTTGAGAAATCTCACGCGCGGGATTTGACTTGTCAGGGTAGCACACGGGTTCTAAGCACAAATTAGCATGAATTCTTCATTCGAACAAGGGGAAAATGTCGCGTTTTAGCCGAGGAGATTAGAGATGCGATAGAGACTGTTAGAGACTCATGGAGATTAGTGGAGAGAAGTAGAGATACATTCGAAATCCAAATGCCGAAGCCTAAATGACAAACAAAGTCCAAATGCCTGAATGCCAAAGAGCCTGGCGGCAGGGACTAGGGACTAGGGATCGGGGGCTAGAGATTGGAGATACAGTAGAGGTAAATTGGAGATACGGTAGAGACTATTAGAGATACAGTGGAGATGCCGTCGGTTGACAGGTAGCGACTGACTACTGTCTGCCGTCTACTGGCTACTGCTGCGGGCTGCCTATCGAGCCGCAGAGGTTTGGTAGCGGACGCTTCTGTAGGTAAGCGAGGATATCGGGTAACAAAACGATGTTTTGTTCAGTTGTGTCAGGGCCCTAAGTGTTCTTAGGCAAGTTGTCAACCTGATTTTCTAGTATGTGTCAAGCTGACTGCTTAAGAATTGAACAGTTCTCAGGCCGATTCCAGCTTTGGAAGAAGGTCGAAATCCTGAGGGAAGTCAAGATTACTTCTAAAACGCAGTCTCAATTCTCATCCCTCGGGGGGTTAGCCTTTGCTCTACATATCCCAAGATGGTACTTAGAACGATGGCTATGGCTGCCACAGGAGCGGCTCCCTGAAGTGTGATCAGCGGCACCCTGTTGTTTACGCCGGCCAGTATGATGCGACCCAAGCCGCCGGCACCAACGATGACAGCCAGAGCCGCCGTGCCCACAAGTATGACCGTGGTAACCCTTATTCCTGCCATTATTACCGGCAGAGCTAGGGGCAGCTCAATTCTACGGGCGATTTGACCTCGAGTCATTCCCATTCCCCGGGCAGCTTGCAGAATTCCTGGACTGATGTTGTTTATGCCAGCGTAGGTATTACGCAGGATGGGAAGCACCCCCCAGGTAACTAGGGCGACCAACGCTGGAAGGATGCCATAGCTATAATCCCGAAACCCCAAGGCAATCAGAATCGGGACCATAATGGCTAGTACGCCCATGCTCGGGATGGACATCGCGGCGCTGGCGACAGCCATTATCGGGGAGCCCAGACGCTTAAAACCAGTACGGGTGATCAGGATACCTGCCAGCACAGCGATAACGGTGGCTATTAGCACTGACGGGAAGACAAGATCCAGGAGATGAACCCGGGTTTCCAGGAAGATCTCTTCGTAGGTGAAGGGTGTCATGACCCCTATCTTCTCCATGCCGGTGACCCAGACCGTAACCCCTACAGAAGCAAGCAGAAAGAAACCGAAGATAAGCCACCGCCTCATTCAGTTTCTCCCTGCTGACCGAGTTTACTCAATGCCTCACGCACGGCGCCGAAGGTCAGCACTCCCAGTAGCTTGTTCTTCCCGTCCACTACGGCCATGTTGTCTAACCCACTGCTCAACATGAGGGAGATCGCTTCATTCAGAACGGCATCGACCATGATTGTCGTAGGAGGGCCCATAATGATATCCTTGACCATCCTCTTTCCTTCCAGGACTTCCCTGTTCACTCCACCCAGGAATTTCCCATTTTGGTCAACTACCGCCAGCCAATCCACGCTCTGCCGCTCCATCCTAGCTCGAGCAACTTCCGCTTCCTCGTCTAACTCCAATGTGGCCGTTGGGGCGTTCATAATCTCCTTCACCCGGAGAAGCTGTAACCCTTTGAGGGCGCGATCACTACCGACGAAGCTCTCTACGAAGTGGTTCTCTGGTCTATAGAGTAACTCGGCAGGTGTAGCATACTGCACCAACCACCCCTCGTTCATCAAAGCTATCTTATCGCCCATCTTGATCGCCTCATAGATATCATGTGTTACAAATATGATGGTCTTCTTCAACACATCTTGTATCTTCAAAAACTCACCCTGGAGTCTCACCCTGGTTATAGGATCAATGGCACCGAAAGGCTCATCCATCAGCAGTATTGGGGGGTCAGCCCCCAAGGCTCGGGCCACGCCCACGCGCTGGCGTTGACCGCCAGAGAGCTCACTAGGGAATTTGTTAATAAACTCCCCCTGAGGCATCCCCATCAGCTCAAGGAGTTCCTCCGCCCTCTTTCTTCGCTGTGATTTGGGCCAGCCCTTTAGCGCAGGAACCGTCTCTATGTTTTCGGCCACCGTCATATGGGGAAAAAGACCTATATCCTGAATGGCGTAGCCGATACCTCTGCGCAATTCATCTTCATTCATGTCGGTGTTTTTCGTCCCGTCAATATATATACTTCCCGCGGTAATGGGGATAAGCCGGTTTATCAGTCTCATTGTAGTGGTCTTCCCACACCCTGACGGGCCCAACAATATACACAATTCCCCTTTCTCCACTTCGAGGCTCACTTCGTTCACCGCTCGGGTTCCATCGGGATAGACCTTGCTCACCTTATCCAGCCTGATCACGTCCTTGCCCTCCTCTTCAACCCTTCCGGGGTGACCCATCTTTCCACCCGATGCATGAGAACGTCGAACAGGATACCTATAATCGCGACGGTAACTGCTCCCACAATGATCAAGTCCATTCGGGGAGTCCTTAACCCCCATCGTATAGGCTTTCCCAATCCACCGGAGCCCACAAGAGCGGCAATTGCCGCTATGGCAATAGTCGCTACGACGGCCGTCCTCAAGCCAGCCATAACAACCGGGAGGGCAAGGGGGAGCTTAACCTTGAAGAGGAGCTGTCTTTCACTCATCCCCATGCCCTTCCCAGCCTCA
>CAZZJX010000126.1:0-4962 GCA_964654845.1 uncultured Dehalococcoidales bacterium | reverse complement strand
ATCATGTAGAAGGGGTGAGGTGTCAGCAATCATATAAACGGCGTACAAAGGATAGTGGTGAGCAGCCATAATATGATACAATGTTCTTACCTTTATATGAAAACAGGTTAACCTATGGCATTCACTTTAGGCGTTTTGGGATGACTCTCAGACCTACCCTTCAGGCAAAATGACGTTGAAGGTCGGTTATTTTCGTGATTGGCTCTGAGTCCACAACTAAAGGTATTTCATAGATGTATGCTGTAAGACCCATGTGTCTTGGGGATGTTTCTCAAGTCAATGATATCGACCGGGAATGTTTCCCTACCCAGTGGCCAACAATATCATTCAGGAGAGAACTCCTTTCTAACCGCTTGTCTCATTATCTTGTGGTTTTAGAGAAGCATAACAACCCTACTGATCTTGCAGAACAACTCGACCAGAGTGTTTCTAGGTCTGCTAGTAGCTTTCCAGAAAGGTTGAGGCGCTTCTTTTCCGCTGACAACACATCTCTATCGACTACAAACCAACGAATTGTAGGTATTGTCGGTTTCTGGATAATGGCGGGCGAGGCACACATTAGCACTATAGGCGTGCGCTCTGCATATCGGAGGCAGGGACTCGGTGAATTGCTGCTTATCTCAACAATCGAACTCGCACAGACACTGAACGCCCATGTGATTACCCTGGAGGTACGAGTCTCCAATTCAGTTGCCCAGGCACTCTATGAGAAGTATGGCTTCACAAAAGCGGGGGTGAGACGAGGCTATTACAGCGATAGGGAAGATGCCGTCATCATGACCACTGACACCATCACCTCAGCTCCCTTTCAGAGCCAATTCCAGCGGTTGAAGGAAGCCCACGCCCAAACATGGGGGCTGACTGATTGCCATGCTACATAAATCAATCGCTGCACAAACAGAACGCCTTTTTCTCATCATATACAAATACCCCCAGTGGTCGCTAAAGTATGGATATGGCTGGCATTGTCTGTTGGTTCCAGGTGTGTTAGAGGCCTTGACACCTAGTAATAAGGAGCTTTAACATAGCCACAGTTGTTGACGCAGGGAACAACGTGCTAAAACCACCCGCAGCAAGCGTAGATATTCAAATAAAGATGGAGGTGTACATTGAGATTAGTCGTCGTCGGATTGGGACAGTGTGGCGGTAGGCTTGCCGATGAGTTTGCCAGGTTGGGTAAGAAGGCAAGAGCTAAACGCGGTATAGATGTAATCACCAGTGCCTATGCAGTCAATACAGACCAGGCCGATTTGGCCGGCCTGCACACCATTGGATCCGATTTCCAGCATCGAATTATTATTGGAGGTAGAAAGACTGCCGGCCACGGCGTGGGCAAGATAAACGAGGCTGGTGCTGCGGTGGCAAAGGAAGATAGCTACAAGGTGATCGATGCAGTAAGGACAGGAGACAGGTTCTATGAAACGGCTTCCTTCTTAGTTATTGCTGGCGCCGCGGGCGGGACAGGATCAGGGGCGATGCCAATCATTGCTAAGGCGCTGAAGGAACGATACCCAAATAAAGCGGTTTATTGCCTCGCTATCCTCCCCTTCGAACATGAAGAAAGGACAGAGGAAAGGGCGGCATACAATGTAGCAACCTGTCTTAAGTCTACCTACTCTGTCGCTGATGCGGTGTTTCTTTGTGACAATGAGCGGTTTCTCAAGAGAGATGTCAACCTGATGAACAATATAGAAAAGATCAATAAGGAAATAGTGGAACCATTTTTAGATTTGCTCTGTGCTGGTGAGGAGGTAAAGCGAAGCCGTATTGGAGCGAAAACCGTCGATACCGGCGACATAATACAGACTTTGGAGGGTTGGACCGCGATAGGCTTAGGCAAATCGTATCTGCCGAGGTGGAGTTGGTGGCCTTTCGAAAGAATACGAAATTTCAGGGAAAAGGGTAGAGAAACCCAGAGAGGATTAGAGGCAGTGGACCAGGCAATAAGTGAGCTTTCTGTGGTAGTTAGTCCCATGGATGCGGGAAAGGCCCTATATATGCTCTCCGCACCATCCAAGGAGATGAATGTGGCTCTGGTGAGAGAGCTTGGAGGTGTCATGAAGGAGATGGCAGAGGATGCCGTAATCAGAAGTGGCGACTATCCCAGAGCAGGCCGTGATGTTAGTGTGACCCTTATCTTCTCCAACCTCAGCAGTGTAGATAGATTGAAGGAGTTCTATCGGGATGCATCAGGCTCTACCTCCACTCTGAAAAAGAGACAAAAGGAGGCGCAGGTAAGACTTAAAGAGATGGACGATATCGCAGAAGGTTTACCCTCGCTATTCGAGGAGCCTAGAGTGTAGCCATCTCTTATATCTGTGTCACATAGATAACGAACTCCAAAATGCTTCATTCATCCTGCTCGATGCGGAGTAGCTCAGCTAGCTAAAAAGGGTAGTTATCGATTCGCTTTTCCAACCCTTGCGGACTACTACCGCATTGTGCCTGGGCTTACCAGGCGCCAGTAGTGGTTTGTAGTAAGGTTCTGAATGATGGCAAACTCCGGGCCGATATAAGATAGCGCGATGTTATCTCCGGCTTGCAGCTCGGAAGCGCCTATCTTGAAGTCGACATTAAAATCTATCTGCCGATGTTTTCCGTCGTATAGACCTATAATGGTAATCGAATAATACCATTGGAAGCCGGAGCGGTTAGAACTTATCGTCCTCAGCTTCCCAGTACGGCTAGTGAAAGTGGCCTGGCAGTTTGGGCAGCATAGCTTCTTCGTTGACCGATTGAAACTATACAGGTTATGCGCATCACATTCGGGACAAATGAGCATAATCTGCGACAGCGAAGACTTCCATAGCGCCTTGGGACCCTTCCTCCGTCTAGCCAGGTAGACCTTATCATAGCTAGCTCTGCTCACCGGGTCGGATAGACATAGGTAGGCCTCATCAAGGAACTTCATCCGTTCCACAATGATATCGCTGTCCTCCTCCTCGAAGTGATATCGCTGAATGAGGGCAGCATAGGCAGACTTGATCGCCTTGGGATCGGCATCGGGGTCAATGCCAAGGATGGCATAGTAGTCATTCCAAGTCACCTCGTGCTCTTCGTGCTCTTCCATCTACATCCGCTCTGTCGCGACAATGAACGTGGTCGCCTAAGGACATATGCCTAAGGCTGGCTATGATTCTAGCACAAAACCCCTATGCCCTGAAAGGATTACATCGCCCAGCAGCCATAGAAATAAATCTGATTGAAAGAAGTTTAGCCAGTGGCTTAATGGCAAAAACAAGCTCGTGGTGCCCCAAATTGGAGCAAGTTTGAACAGCGAGAATACAATCGCGCAAATGTCCTCACAATGTACGAGGGCAGAATCTGGACAATTTTGATCCGACTAAAAGATTGAGCTGTATCTGTTCTGCTTATAATAACCATCGACAATGGCTACCGCTTGATAATACGATATTCCATGTCGTGCACCGCTATTCTAACCGTCTCCGAAAGCTCTTCTTACCTTTTTCAGCTCTAGTTGTTCCTCCCTGGCTTCTTGACCACAGCTTCCTGAGTACGCCGTCTTAAAGGCTGAGTCCCTCAGTTCTGCAACCTTCTCTTGGTAAAACATAACTACCTGGTCTTAAGAAACTGCCAGCTATCAAGAATCTGCTCGGCGTCGTGGATAATGCTATCGACCAGTTCCTGTACCGTCGGTATGTGGTCGATGACACCGGTTGCGAACGATACTGCCCGACTCCAGTCTGGTTCCCTGGGCTCAGAAGGAGCATCGGTGGGACGCCTCGGCGGGCCCGGCACCATTACCCGTTGGCGGAGTTCGGGGTTGTCCGGACTCAACTGGATTATTGCCTCTTTTATGGAGTCCTTCAATGGGGCCTCCTGGGTTGCCAGGAAAGTACTCCCCATCATTATGCCGTCAGCGCCCATGCCGAGGGCAGCCAGAAAACCATGGGCATCACCGATGCCTCCGGCGGCGATCAGCGGAACCTTTATCTGCTTCCTGCCCCAGATGATAGTCGTCATAGTCGGGAGTTGCTCCGGATTCTTGATGCCCGCCCCCTCCAATCCCACCAGAATGATGGCATCCGGCCCCAGCTCCTGTGCGTGAAGGGCATCCTTTACCCTGGCCGCCTTGTGTATCCACGTCAACCCGCCGGCTTTTATGCCAGGGACAAGGTCATCAGGTTTAAAGACGGAGGTCTCTACGGGTACTTTCTCTTCAATACACACCTCGAGCAGTTCCCCGATTCCGGGAGTGCTACCAATGCTCAGGTTGACCCCAAAGGACCCGGGCGACCCGGCGGTAGCCTTCCGGCACTCTCTTATGTGCTCTCGGAGTTTCTCCGGAGTCCCGGAGACAGAGGCAGTAATGGTGCCATGAGCGCCAGCCCGTGCAACACAGGCGGCAAACTCCCAGTTGCCAATCCGGGCGATGGCGCCCTGCAAAATGGGATACTTACAACCCAAAAGCTCGGTTACCCTGGTTTTCCATTCCATTTTTGCCCACCTTTTTCGCGATCTTTGTGTATCGGACTGCCCATTTTCACGTGCACGGTCATATACGCAGTTGTTCTCCCTCGAACACCAATCTTACCCTGTGAATCGGCCTAAGTCCAGGGAATTCCAGGAGGCAATCAGATGACATGCTGGGGTTCCATATCAGAACGATTTCACCAACAGATATTAAGGTTTGATCGCTGCCATCAAAGACAGGAGAACGTCGAGAGCCTTGTCTGTCTCTTCCCTGGTTATGGTGCATGGCGGACAAATCTGGATGCGGTTAGTTCTCGGCCCCACCAGACGGGTAAAGATACCGTTCTCAAGCAATTTGTGCCACAGTCCCTCTCGCAAATCCCGGCGAAGTGGTCGCCTGCTCTCCTTGTCCTCCACCAGTTCCATGGCCTGGAAGAGACCGCGGCCTTCCACCAGGCCAACACAGGGGAGCGGCAGAAACTCATTCTCCAGTCGCTGCCTTATGTGCTTGCCCAGGTCGGCGGCGTG
>CAZZJX010000125.1:0-4993 GCA_964654845.1 uncultured Dehalococcoidales bacterium | reverse complement strand
CACGCCGCAGAAGCTGGCCGGCAGGCGGATGGAGCCCCCGGTGTCGGAGCCCAGGGAATACATCGCCTCACCGGTAGCCACCGCTACCGCTGGCCCTCCGCTCGAGCCGCCAGGAACGCTGCTCAGGTCCCAGGGGTTATGCGTGACAAAAAAAGCCGAATGCTCGTTGGAGGAGCCCATAGCGAACTCATCCATATTACCCTTTCCTACGATCACAAGGCCCGCATCTCCCAATTTCTCCACCACAGTTGCATTGTAAGGAGGGACAAAATTCTCCAGCATTCTTGACGAGCAGGTAGTGCGAATCCCTTTAGTGCACATATTGTCCTTAAGGAGTGCCGGGATGCCGGTAAGAGGGGTGGAATCGCCGCTTCGGATTCGCTCATCAGCCTGCTCCGCCTGACGGAGGGCTAGCTCTTCGGTAACTGTAACGATGGCATGGAGCTTTTCTTCAACCTGTGAGATTCGCTCCAGGACAGCCTTCGTCAGCTCAATAGAGGATACCTCTCCCTTCTTGAGCAGCTCGTGACTTTGGCGGATGGTCAAGTCGTACAGCTTCAATCCTTCCCCCCCTTTAATCCAGCACAGCTTTTACCCTGAAGTAGCCCCCCTCTTGGTGGGGAGCATTAGCCAGAATGTCACTCTGAGGCAGGCAGGGTGCTGTCTTGTCCTCCCGGATTATATTCTCCATGTGGATGGGATATGCTGTAGGCGGAACATCGGTGGTATCAACCTCTTTCAGGATCTCGAAGTTCTCAAGGATATTGGAGATCTGTTCTTGGAATCTCTCGAGCTCCGCATCAGACATACTCATCCGGCAAAGGGTGCTGATGTGCAATACTTCTTCACGACTCAGTTTCATTTTCACCCCCTGAGGGTGTAATTATAGCACCCAAGCGCACTCCAAAGCAATGGAGATAGCGCCTCGCCAGATGTGGATGCAAGAGGTTGCCACTGACCCCATTAGAAGCATATAATGAAACTGAGGGGAAAAGATGAGGGTGCTTCTCTATAGTGGCAAGGGTGGTGTGGGTAAAACCACTGTAGCGGCAGCAACAGCGGTGCGCTCGGCTGAGCTGGGCTATAGAACCATTGTGCTGAGCACTGATGCTGCCCATAGCCTCGCTGACTCGTTCGATATTAGCCTCACTAGCGATCGTCAGCCCATTGCGCCAAACCTGTGGGGGCAGGAGACGGATATATCCAAGACTATAGAGACCTACTGGCGTGATATTCAGGACTGGGTAGCAGCGCTCATGGCGTGGCGTGGCATAGAACAGATAATGGCCGATGAATTAGCCGTCTTCCCCGGTATGGAGGAGCTGGCAAATCTTCTGTATATTACGGATTATTACAACAGCGGTGATTATGACGTGATCATTGTCGATTGCGCCCCCACTGGGGAAACACTGCGCTTCTTGAGCTTTCCTGAAGTTCTGGGATGGTGGATGGATAAGCTATTTCCTATTGGGCGTACTGCTTTCACTGTCGCGCGGCCCTTTGTTAGACATGTGATGGGAATGCCAGTACCTGATGATAGGGTTTTTCAGTCGATAGAGAAGCTTTACACGCAGCTCGATAAGATGCGCGTTCTGCTCACAGACCCACAGAAGTCATCGGTGCGCTTGGTGGTTAACCCGGAGAAGATGGTAGTCAAGGAGGCACAGCGCTCCTTTACCTATCTAAATCTTTATGGCTACGCGACTGACCTGGTGATCTGTAACCGCTTCATTCCGGAGGAAGTGGTAGATCGATTCTTTGAATCATGGAAAGAGGCTCAAAAAAGAAACTATCAAATGATTGAGGAATGCTTTTCTCCGATACCGATTCTATCAGCTCCCCTTATGGGACAGGAAGTGGTGGGCATTCCTATGCTGCAACTTATGGCTGAGGCGCTCTACGGAGACAAAGACCCGACCGAGATCTTCTTCCAAGGGCGAGCGCACGGTATTGAAAAAGATGACGGTCACTATGTGCTGACCTTGGATTTGCCCTTCGTCACCAAAAGGGATATCTCCATGGTGAGGCACGGCGATGAGCTTGTTGTTCAGGTGGGAAGCTATAAGAGGAATATCATTCTACCGCGAACACTAGCTGACTTGGCTGTTACAGATGCTAGGTTTGATAGTGAGCAGTTGCGTATTAGATTTGACTAATTGGAGGAAGATAAAAGTCAACATGTCATAGGGGGTGATACTGATGAGTGAGAAGGTACTCGAGGTTGAGCATAAACCAGGAGAGGAGTGGGTGGTGCGTTTTAACCCATATGGGCTTCAGTGGCTACCCGAGGAAACTAAGCGTCACATTTATGGTGCGCGCAAGGAAATGCTCCTTGCTCTCAGGAGCGTAGTCGATCATGCTATTCAGCGGATCGATGAGAGCGAGAAGAGCGAGGGGCGGAGTAGAACTAAGGGTCGGAGGGGAAGCAGAACCAAGATTGAGGTCGAATAAGAAAAGGGGGATAGTATATGCAGCAACATACCACAGAGCAGATGCGTAATGTGGTGCTGCTTTCTCATAGCGGCGCAGGAAAGACCTCGCTCGCCGAAGCGATGCTATTTAACTCGGGGGCGATCAACCGTTTAGGAAAGGTTGACCAGGGGAGCACCACCTCAGACTATGACCCTGATGAAGTAAAGCGCCAGACCAGCATTTACCTTGCCTTGCTTCCCTGTGAGTGGCAGGGGTTCAAGGTGAATATCATTGATACTCCGGGTTACGCCGATTTTGTAGCTGAAGTTAAGTCTGCGGTGCGCGTCGCCGATGGAGCAGTCATTGTCGTTTGCGCTGCTTCCGGTGTAGAGGTAGGCACAGAGCTGGGATGGGGCTACGCTGATGAGCAGGAGATTCCACGTTTGATCTTTGTCAATAAGATGGACCGGGAAAATGCCGATTTCTTTAGAGTCATGGAGGAGATTCGGGCGAATTTTGGGAATAAGTGTGTGCCTATAGAGATTCCCATCGGCGCCCAGGATGATTTTCAAGGGGTGGTAGATCTCATCAGGATGAAATCTTATAGTGGGCCTCAGTGGCAGGAGGGGGAGATTCCAGACTCCCTCAAGGAGCGAGCTGGTGAATTCAGGGAGAAGCTGGTGGAGGCGGTGGCTGAAACAGACGATGACCTGATTGCCAAATACCTGGAAGGTGAGGGGCTCACTGAAGAAGAGATCGTTCAGGGTTTACGAGCTGGTGCCACTGGAGGGCAAGTGGTGCCCGTCTTGGCGGGATCCGCTGGTCGGAATCTGGGCGCTGCCAGACTCCTCGATGCAATTTGCCATTATCTTCCATCGCCCTTGGATCGGGAGCACCTTACGGCAGTGAACCCTACCACGAAACAGGAGGAAACTATCGATGCCGATCCCACTGGCCCCTTGGCTGCCCTGGTGTTCAAGACCAGCGCTGACCCCTATGTCGGCAAGCTTACCTATTTCCGTGTTTACAATGGCACTATCTACAGTGACTCTACGGTATGGAACAGCACCAGGGAGCGCCAGGAGCGAATTGGGCAGCTCTATGTGCTGCGGGGTAAGAATCAGGAGCCAGTGCCTAATCTGATCGCCGGGGATATCGGAGCGGTGGCCAAGCTGGCAGAGACTACTACCGGGGACACCGTATGTGGCCGAGACCACCCCCTCATTATGCCCACGATCGAATTCCCCCAGCCTACCATGAGCTTTGCGGTGCATCCAAAGACCAAGGCGGACCTTGATAAGCTGGGTTCGTCTCTGACAAGGCTTGTTGAGGAGGACCCGTCCCTTCAGGTTCACCGCGATGGCGATACCTTAGAAACAGTCCTCTCTGGTGTGGGCGATGCTCAGCTTGAGGTGGCCGCAGAGAAGATGCTACGCAAGTTTGGCGTCAATGTGATAATGGAGACTCCAAAGGTCCCCTACAAGGAGACCGTCGCCATCTCCACAAAGGCCGAATATAAACACAAGAAGCAGACTGGGGGACACGGTCAGTATGGGCATGTCTTCCTCGAGGTGGAGCCGAAGCCAAGGGGGGAAGGATACGAGTTTAGCAACAGGATCGTGGGTGGAGTGGTGCCGAAGAATTATATACCATCGGTGGAAAAGGGGGTAGTTGAAGGGCTCCAGGGGGGAGTACTAGCGGGGTATCCTGTGGTTGACATAAAAGTGACGCTGTACGACGGCAGCTATCATACTGTGGATTCTTCCGACATTGCCTTCAAGATCGCTGGCAGCCATGCCGTAAGGAAGGGGCTCTCTCAGGCGCAACCCGTCTTGTTGGAGCCAGTAATGAATATGAGAATCATGGTGCCCGAGGGCTATACCGGGGATATCATCAGCGACCTCAATGGCAAGCGGGCCAAAGTGCTTGGCATGAACCCGCTGGGGGGCCTAAACCTCATTGAGGCTCAAGCGCCGCTTGCTGAGGTTCAGCGCTATGCCATAGACATTCGGGCAATGACGCAGGGGAGAGGAAGCTTCCAGATGGAGCTAAGCCACTATGAGGAAGTGCCAGCCCACATCGTCCAGCGCATTAGTGCGGAAGGGGAGAAGGCTTAGCACAGAGCTTAAACTCAATATTAAAAGATACCGCCTCGCCAATAAAGCAAGGCGGTATCTTTATCCTAACGTATTATCTTAGCCGGCCAGGAGCTCTTTGACTTTCTCGGTAAAGGCGGGAAGCACCTTCTTGTAGTCCCCGACGACACCGAAGCGAGCCTCGTTGAATATGTTGGCATCGGCGTCCTTGTTTATGGCGATGATGTTCTTCGAGCCAGAGCAGCCCGC
Organism: uncultured Dehalococcoidales bacterium; assembly: GCA_964654845.1. Taxonomy (GTDB): domain Bacteria; phylum Chloroflexota; class Dehalococcoidia; order E44-bin15; family E44-bin15; genus DAOUVR01. The sequence goes on along the minus strand of CAZZJX010000125.1, from coordinate 236 downwards.
CATGTGCTGGCTGGCACCGGACAGGGCAACGGCAATGTACAGAGTTGGGCTCACAATCTTCCCGGTGAGTCCTACCTGCATGGCCGCTGGAACCCATCCATTGTCGCATGGTGGCCTGGTAGATCCCACAGCCGCTCCGAGGAGCTTGGCCAGCGCCTCCAGTTCCTGGAAGGCTTCGGTGCTACCCATTCCTCGTCCACCACACACTATTACTTCGGCATCCTCCAGCTTGATTC
>CAZZJX010000124.1:0-5002 GCA_964654845.1 uncultured Dehalococcoidales bacterium | reverse complement strand
CAATCACCATAGGCATCTGGAGCTTTACTATGCGGTACCCTGCATGGGAGCGGTACTGCATCCTATAGTCCCAAGGCTCTCTCTAGATCATATGACATATACAATAGAGCACAGTGAAGATAAGGTTCTGTTCTTCGATGACAATCTTCTGCCGTTGGTTGAGATGTTATACGACAGGATAAAGCCTATTGTAGAGAAATTCGTGTATATGTCGGATGGAGGTGGGATACCAGAGACAAAGATTGAACCCATATACGATTACGAGGAGTTGATTAAGGGGCAATCCACTGAATTTGATTGGCCGTATCTGGATGAGGATACGAATGCAACCCTGTGTTACACTACCGCCACCACGGGACTGCCCAAAGGGGTTATGTACACACACAGGCAGCTTTACCTGCATGCATTGCACTTGTTAGCCGCCGGTGCGTGGGCTACCGACCCATCGCGGCCGCACCTTGGCGATGCAGCCGTCCCCATGGTCAACACGCCGTTCTGCCACGCCAACGGCTGGGGGGCGCCTCAAATCAGTGTATTCTCGGCGAGTAAAATAGTGCTACCGGGGAGGTTCACTGTTGAAGGTTTCTGCGACCTGGTTCAAACTGAGAAAGTAACCAGTACATCGCTGGTTCCAACGATGCTGGCTATGCTCGTTGAATATAAAGACCTTAAAAAGTATGACTTGAGTAGCCTTGTTAGCATTGGAGTAGGTGGCGCTGCGCTGCCACTAGGGTTGAAAGCCAAGGCTGAGGAGTTGATTCCAGAATTCACCGCTTCTTCGGGATATGGAATGACGGAAACCGGCCCGGTGGCCGTTGTTGCTTCCACCAAGCGATATATGAGGAACTGGACGAAGGAAGAGTTGGACAAGGTCAGGGTTAAGACGGGGTTGCCCATAGCTTGTCTTGAGGTTGATATTGTCGACGAGAATAGCAGGCCGGTGCCGCGTGATAATGAGACGATTGGGGAAATTGTGATGAGAGGCCCCACAATTATGGAGAAATACTACAATGATCCTGAGAGGACCGCTCAGGTATGGAGGGATGATGGGTGGTTCCACACCGGGGATGTGGCAAAAATTGATGAAGAGGGCTACATGACCATCATGGATAGGATAACAGATGTAATAAGAAGCGGTGGGGAGATGATTCCGACTGTGCTGCTGGAGAACCTGACGGCGACGGCTGACTTCGTTCTGGAGGCGACCTATGTAGGTGTTCTGGATTCCAAATGGGGGGAAAGACCGCTAGCCCTCATAAAGCTGGTGCCTGGCGCCACTGAATCTGAGGAAGATATATACAGGTTCCTTGAAACTGAAGGGGTGGACAAAGGCAAGCTGGCCAGATGGATGCTTCCAGATTTCATAGCGCTTACCGATGATATACCCAAGACAAGCGTGGGAAAGTACGACAAGAAAACGATCAAGAAGGGGATAGGGGAGTTCCTGCCCAAAGCCAAGAGAATGCGCGAAGGCTGAAAGTACTGCATCGTTTCTGATGATATGATTGCTTAAGGTACGTCTGAGAGACTCAGAGCGGGCCATCGCAAATTGGGGCTTATCTTGGCGAGTAAACTTAGGGAAGGGGGGTACAAAATGGAGGGCAAGACTTATCCTGAGTTCAGCACACGCTACCCGTTACTGTTGAGGACTTTTATGAAGAGGCCTGTAAGCCTGTATCCGAATGAAATAGGCCTTGTTTACAGAAATGCGGACACAGGCCAGTACCAGAGATTTACCTGGCGTGAGTGGTACCAGCGTACATGCCGCCTTGCTAATGCCCTGCAAGCTTCTCTGGGTGTGAAGCCGGGAAGGGCTGGCGAGCCAGGCGATAGAGTTGCTACGATGGCGTTGAATAACCACCGGCACCTGGAGCTTTTCTATGCGGCTCCATGCATGGGAGCGGTATTGCATGCGATAGTTCCAAGGCTTTCTCTGGACCATATAGTGCATACAATAGAGCACAGCGAAGATAAGGTTCTATTCTTCGATGACCTTATTCTACCCCTGGTTGAAATGATATACGACAGGATAAAACCAATCGTAGAGAAATTTGTGTACATGTCGGATGGAGGGGGGGTACCGGAGACAAAGATTGAGCCTATATACGATTATGAGGAGTTGTTGAAGGGGCAATCCGCTGAATTTGATTGGCCGTATCTTGATGAGGACACGTGTGCATCCCTGTGCTACACCACCGCCACTACTGGACTGCCCAAGGGAGTTATGTACACTCACCGGCAACTTTACCTGCATGCATTGCACTTGATGGCTGCCATGAGCTGGGCTGCGGATCCAGCTATTCCACACCTTGGCGATAGTGCCGTCCCGATACTTAACACACCGTTCTGCCACGCCAACGGGTGGGGGATGCCTCACATCTACGTCTATGGGGCATGTAAAGTGGTGCTACCAGGCAGATTCACTCCTGAAGGCTTCTGCGACCTGGTTCAAACCGAGAAGGTGACCAGTACAACATTGGTTCCAACGATGCTAGCCATGCTTGTTGAGTATGAAGACCTGAAGAAGTATGACCTGAGCAGTCTGGTGGGCATTGGGGTAGGTGGCGCTGCTTTGTCGTTGGGATTGAAAGCCAAGGCCGAGCAGTTGATTCCGGGATTCAGCGCCATTTCGGGATATGGCATGACCGAAACGGGTCCTGCCGTGGTCAGCGCTTTTACCAAGCGCTACATGAGAGACTGGCCTAAGGAAGAGCTGGAAAAGATTAGTGTCAAGACGGGGTTGCCGATTGCGGGTGTTGAGGTTGATGTCATCGATGAGAATGGTAGGCCGGTGCTGCGCGATAATGAGACGATAGGAGAGATTGTGCTTAGGGGCCCTTGGATTATGGGGGAATACTATAAAGACCCTGAGAAGACTGCCCAGGTGTGGAGGGATGACGGGTGGTTCCATACCGGGGATGTGGCTAAGGTTGATGAAGAGGGCTATTTAACAATCGTAGATAGAATAACGGATGTGATAAGAAGCGGTGCAGAGATGGTTCCAACGGTGCTGTTGGAGAACCTGACGGCGACAGCGGACTGTGTTTTGGAGGCGACTTATGTAGGTGTTCCTGACCCCAAATGGGGGGAGAGGCCGATGGCGGTAATAAAGCTGGTGCCTGGAGCTACCGAATGTGAGGACGATATATACAAATTCCTTGAGGTCGAAGGTGTGGAAAAGGGCAGGCTAACTAAATGGATGCTTCCAGATTTCATAGCGCTCACCGACGAGATACCCAAGACCAGCGTGGGAAAGTATGACAAGATAACGATCAAGAAGGAGTTGGAGAAGTTCCTGTCGAAAGCCAAGAAAATGCGCGAATCTTGAGCCGCTGGCCTTGATTTTGTCCTAGAACGGCGCTTCGCTTCTCGTCGCCGCGTTGCTCTTAACGCTCGATCTTCAGAACATGAACGGGATAAGTGCCCTGCGCTGTGGTGGGTAGTCAGGGAACTGGCTCGGGTACCATTTATGGTGGGCTCGTGCTCTCGGTACCAGGTTGGCCGCAGTCCACACGGCGAAGGCCAGACCAGGCAAAGACCATGTTGCGATGGCCCATCCACACCATTCAATAATCTCGCCGAAGTAGTTAGCGCACGAAACGCGTTCGAAAAGCCCCCCATGAGGAATTTTGTAACCAGTCTCACCTAGCGCCCGTAGCCGGCGCAGCACACCGTCTGAATGAAGGTTAATGGCGATACCGGTGAAGAACAACAACAAACCGATGATGAAGCGCGGGTCCGCCATCCAATCCGACGAGTAGCCGGGCCCAATGGTGTTAATGTAGCGCCCGTTGAGATATGCGTTGACCGCATTGAACGTGAAACCGAGGCTCATGACGAATAGGGTCATGTGCTTCTTGCTCCACCTCATACGGAATGGGAAAATATAGGTGCGGTGGACGTAGTGGATCTGCCACAAGGCAAAAAAGGCAATTGGGATCATACTGGTGGTGCGACCGCCCACGGCAAAGCAGAGGGCGAATACAATCACGGCGGGTGACTCCATAATCACCCACCCCAGCCTGCTATTGATCTTGGGTCCCCACCCCTGTCGGGTATGCCGCCCGTAGGGCGCTGAAATGAAGAACAGCACTGCGAAGACAACGGCGGCCATCACAAAAACCGCTATTAACATGATGTCGTAAACTTGATGCTCGTTCATAGTGTGTGGCTATTACCCATGTTACTCGCGATTTCCCATTGCAACCGGTGACGGAACTGCTCTCAGCCCCACTGGTATTGTTACCGATGATACTGTATAAGTACCTCTCTATCAAGCCTCCCCGGAATCCCGGCAGCTTATGCCAGCGCTGACATTGGAGGCCCAAGAAGTGCCTGGATGACAGATATACAGGCACTTGGCTATACGAAGGGATTGTTGGAGCATCTCCACATTGACTGGGGTAGCTTTGCATGATAAAGTACGAGCCACCGTTGTCGGCTATGAAGCAATTGATTTCCTCACTTGTTCTCAACCGAGGTGCTGAAAAAGCCTAGATGGTAACCACACTATTTTAATAAAGGTACAGTATGAAGACGCTGGTTACGGGGAGCACGGGGTTTCTGGGAAGCCATATCGTAGACCGCCTGCTGGCAGAGGGATATGAGGTACGCGCCCTGGCTCGCACGACATCGAACATTACTCACCTGAAGAACACGGGGGCTGAGATAGTCTTCGGCGATATTGAGGATTATGATAGCCTGTGCCCCGCGGTCGAAGGGATTGACGTAGTATTCCACGCCGCAGGCAGGGTTACGCCAGGGTGGGGGCGGTGGCAGCAATTTGAGGCACCGATCGCGAAAGGCACTGAGAATATGCTCAGGGCCAGCGCCAAAGCTGGGTGTCCCCGTTTTCTCTACGTCAGCACTGGCAGTGTCTACGGCATGGCATGCGATGGCGATACTCCTGCTTGCGAGGCCATTCCCTGCCAGGTAGTATTCGGGCCTGACAACTACTATGAGAACGCCAAGCTGCGGGCTGAGAACGCAGCCGTCGGGTACC
>CAZZJX010000123.1:4078-5024 GCA_964654845.1 uncultured Dehalococcoidales bacterium | reverse complement strand
TGTTCTTTCCTGGGTCGCACATCCACCCGGCAAGCCACGAACAAGCTTGTCACCAGATGTACCACTCTGGATCTCCCTGAACTGCTTCCCTTGCCTTCTCTTTTCCTCTATATATTCCCTAACCCTGCTGAGATGTACCTCGTATGCTTTCATATCACCCGTCCCATGCCAACAGTAAGCACCACCCTGCGTCTGTCACGCACGGCCCCCCTTTGGTATTTTTACGAGCTTTCTAGTTTACCGAGGCCCCCTGCTCCTTTACCAAAGCGCTCTTCTTCAACCTCTCTGCCGCTAACAGAGCCGCCCCCAGGGCTCCAATAATCTGCGGGTCTTCGGATAGTCTTACTATGCCACCACCCAACCCTTTCTCCAAAGCAGCAATCAGTCCCGCATTCTTAGCACAGCCGCCAGCGAAAGTAATGTCTTTTCTTGCACCGACCCTTCTAACTAAGGTTAGCACTCTGCTCGCTACCGACTCGTGGATCGCATTGGCAATATTGGGTAGCTCCTCACCCTCATTAACCAAGGTTATAACCTCAGACTCAGCAAACACACTGCACTGGCTACTTATGATTAACTCTTTTGTAGCAGTAAGCGATATGTCCGCTAATTCCTGCAGGGTCAATTCCAAAGCGCGAGCCTGGTTCTCCAGATACCTCCCTGTCCCGGCAGCACACTTGTCGTTCATGACGAATTCAGCCACCTTGCCGCTGTCATCAAGACCGATGACCTTCAAATCCTGTCCCCCGATGTCAATAATGGTCCTTACTGACGAACACAGCCAGTAGGCTCCCACACCATGACAGGTTATCTCCGAGATATTTTCGTTGGCGAATGGAATCTTCATTCTCCCGTAGCCCGTACCTATAATGTAGTCCATCTCTTCCAGCGAGGAGATACCGACCTTCTCCATAATTAGCTCTGATGTTGGTCGAGTTTTAATAAT
>CAZZJX010000123.1:0-4068 GCA_964654845.1 uncultured Dehalococcoidales bacterium | reverse complement strand
GCTTCACCTATAGCGATGCGGGCTGTCTCCTCAGGCCTTGGCTTACAAGAAATAATGGTGTAAGAATCAATCGCACCATCTTTCATAATAACAGCCTTGCCTGTTGTGGAACCGACATCGCAACCAGCAACAATCATGTAATATGTCCCCTTTCTATTTCTAACGGTCAATAACAGTGGTGAGAAATTGCTCTATTCTCGTCCGCGACTCCTCAGCAGAGGTTATCCTTCTGTCAACAAGGTCAACATCGTACAACAACAAGGGGATTCCACGCTCACGGCAGGCATCCCGGATTAGCCCATAAGCACCCGTGACCCACTTACAACCGGGATGAGCGCCGAGGATAACGCAGTCCCCCTTCCACTCATCAACCGCATACAACAAGTCCTCGATAAAAGTGTCGAACGCACCTCGCCCCACTTTCCCCATGGGAGCCTGCAATGCCCTCCAGGCCATGCCTCTGATCATCTTCTCCGGTGTAGAGGTATCTACTGGCTCGACACGAAAATCATCAAAAAGAACGTAAGGAACCACTGCTCCCAACTCATTCATGAAACCCATCAACGCATTGTCCCAGAACACCTGGAAATGGAACCAGACCACTCTTGCCTTTTCATCGGGAACTGCCGTTTCCCCTTTTGCTACCTTTTCTTTCAACTCATCAAGGAGAGCTTTCATAGCTGCGGTGCCTTCAGGGGTTCCGAATCCCATCATGCCCGCAAGTGTGCCTTGTGACAACGGACCGCTGTGAGGCGCCGGTTTAAGTTTCAATAGCTCCGTCGCTTCAAGCCAGTATTCGACACAGCGATTACTCTCCTCTAACACCTCCCTGAGCCGGTCATAGTCCATTTTCTTCCCGCTGTGCTCCTCAAGAAAAGAAATCATACCTTTGTACTGGTTTACCCAGTGATCCAAGGCCCCTTCTTCGTCCGTATCATAGGGCGTATCGCAAACATACAGAGGAGCCCCTGTAAGAGCTGATACAGCCTGGTAGGTGATGTAGGCATTCTGGCAGGGCATACCTGACTGCGCGATCATTGTCGGTGGCGGCATCGTCCCTCGTATTACGCTCCCGATAATCGCCTTATCAAAAGAGCACAGTTCGGGAGGGATGCCGACTTCGTGAGCCGCATCAATGCTCTTAATAGCATGATCGGGGTCAACCTGCAGACCCACCATATCCCACGCCTCACAACAGATGGGTTGCACATTGAGAGCAACCATGATTTCAGAAAATGTGGTAAATGGATGATACGCTATCGGCTTCCCTTCATCCACTGCATCTAATACCCCTCCCAGCCACTTGGCTATGAGTCTCGGCCCAGGTTCCTGTGCTCCTTTTAGCACTTCATAAACACTACGATGTACTTGAAGATTATCGCTCATCAATCTATCTCCCAATAGTCTCCAGGAAAGCCTGAACCCGGGTTCGCATCTGCCCAGCAGCGCCCATCAGGTATTCCCTCTCGAGCACCATGTACGGTGTGGGGCTGCTCTCCTTTTTTATGTCCCATTCCATCATGGCGCTCTCGCCCCCCCACGCATCACAATACTTCATCCGCTGAATGATGATCCCGTCGATCTTGTACTCCTTGGCCAAATCCATGAGGAACTCCTGCCTTCGCGGATGGTCGATCATGCGGGGACAGGAAACACGCTCGAGGTAACGCCTTGCCAGAGCCGGTATCGGCTCAGCTTCCTCATCAACAAGGTCCCAGAAGTCTCTAATCCCAAAACACATAAAGTCGGTGACCACCAGCCCGCCAAGTTCTTCGATCAACTTAACATATTCAGGGTCCTCAAGCTCACCACCGCCGAGTAACAAACGGGCTCTATAGCCAGAAAAACCGTCTCGCCCCCTGAGCTCTTCCAGCACTTTCTTCAGTAGCTGGTTGAATTCTTCCACCGGCATCGACGTGCTGGCGATAAGAATCTCTAAGACTTCGGTGCCGCTGATCGGGGGCGAATCTTGCTTCCTCATTTCATAAAGGCTCTTGAGGAGGCTGCGTTTCTCATTGTGAACTTTTATACTCTCACGCAGGGCTTCATCGGTAATTGTCACCTGGAAGTTACCCTCCAGGCTCCGCCTAAACCTCTCCAATCCGCTTGCCATCCACTCCTCAGTCTCCCCATCAGCCTTCATCGGTACGCTTAGGAAATGGAGGTAAAAAGGAGAATGGGGAAATTCGACCTTGCCAGCTTTCCAAATATCGAACAGACGGCGCACATGATCACAACTATAGCAGGCAACAAGCCCGTCAAGGAACTCGTACTCACCCCTCATTGCCTGGTCAAGGGAGTGGCGACAGTAAGTACACATCGTACGATACGTGTAAACATCCCCCAGGTCCGAACTTGTGCTGCCAGTGGCCCTCATCCGATAAGGGAATATGCCGGCAGCATGGATAATCTCTGCCGGAACATAGGTACAGTAGTAGCCCACAACCTTACCGCCCTTTTCCCTCCACCGCTCGATATAGGGATTTGTAAGGGTCGCAGCCGTCTGCCTTAATTCCTCCAGCGCCGTCATTCGTGTCTACCTCCTCCTTTTTGGGATTGATTGGTGAAAACTCGATGTCCCCAAGAGAACAACAGGTGAAAACCGCACCCAACTATTTTATCATCCATGCTCAGACATGGTCAAATCTATAGATAATTCTTAGTAATTATGTATAATTTTAGATTATTCTATACAGTAAGAGGAGTATCCATTTTGGAATCCCATACGGCGGGACCCCACTAGTGTCCGCCAATGCCACGAAGCAGTTACCGATACCTGTGGATGAGCGGGCAGGAAAGTACGAAGGGTACTGAGCCTAGAGATCGAATTTCCTGGCCATTGCAACAACGGCCAAAATCCCACGAGAAGCATGTTCAAGATCGTATAGCAGCTTGCCAGCCATGTCATATTGCGGTATGTTTTTATCTTCGGGGACAAGCCCCATGACCTCCAATCCCGTTCGTCAAGCATCCTATCGTCGACGCAAAAAACTTTAGCGCCGAAGCTCTTTGCTCATTCCGCCAGACGAGGCCCGAATCACCCCGGGCGTAGACCTTTGCAGGCTAAATCAGTAGAAGGTGATGAAGTCACTGAACAATTGGGATAGCATTCTCATTGGAAAACAACGGTGGTGAGAAACTGCTCTATCCTCGCTCGAGATTCTTCAGCAGATGTTAGCCTCGGATCAAATAGGTCAACGTCATAGACCATTACCGGGATTCCTCGCTCGCGAGCGATATCCCTGAACAGGCCATAGCATCCCCTGAGCCACTTACACCCAGGATGACCGGCGAGGATGACACAGTCACCTTTCCACTGTTCAACCGCATTGAGGCAGTCATCGATCCAAAGTTCGGAGGCGCCCCGGCCCTGTCTCCCCATAGGGCTCTGCAGCCCCCTCTGCGCAAGCCCTCTGATAATAGTTTCCGGTGAAGTGGTATCTATTGGCTCAGCGTTGTAATAGCCAACCAGACCCACTGGAATCACTGCTCCCATTTCTGCCATCCAAGGGGTCAACCCTCCATCCCAAAATACAGGGTAATAGAACCAGATCACCCTCGCCTTTTCTTCTGCGACTGCCGTTTCTTGCTTATCCAGTCTTGCTATCAAGTCGTCACGGCTGGCTTTCACCGCCGCAGTGGCTGCAGGAAGCCCGAGCGAGGTCAGGCCCGCCATGTACCCAGACGCGAAAGGGCCGTTTAGAGGCAGCGGTTGCAGTTTGAGCAGTTCTACCCCTTCAAGCCAGTAATCGATGCAGCGGTTACTCTCTTCCACCACTTCTCTGAGCCGATCATAGTCCATTTTCTTCCCGCTGTGCTCCTCTAGGAATGAAATAAGCCCTCTGAACTGGTTTACCCAGTAATCCATAGCCTCCTTTTCATCCATCCAATAGGGACAGTCCAGGAAGTAAGTCGGGGCACCGGTAAGATACGCTACAGTCTGGTAGGTTATTTTGGAGTTATCACAGGGGAAAGTTGGCAGCACAACCATACTCGGTGGCGGTATCTTGTCCAGCATTGTGTCCCCGATTATCGCCTTATTGGCAGAACACAATTCGGGATGAATGC
>CAZZJX010000122.1:0-5027 GCA_964654845.1 uncultured Dehalococcoidales bacterium | reverse complement strand
TGAGCTCGAAGATGGAGGTGATGGCGCCACCATCGTAGAACTGGCAGATCAGTGATATGACAAGAAGTATGGTTATCTTCGATACCCACGTCAGGAGCCTAAAAGAACTGTCGAAAGAGCTAGTCAATACATTGTCCGAGGTTGATTATGTAGTCCACTGTGGCGATTACAATAACATCGCTGTGTTACATGAACTACGCTGTCTGGCAAAGCGTTTTATTGGCGTGTATGGCAATATCGATCCGAGAGAGATTCAGGATGAGTTGCCCGCCAAAACAGTCTTTGAGGTTGAAGGGAGACGAATCGGCGTCATCCATCCCCATTGGGGCGGCCCACCCTGGGGGATAGAGGATGATATAGCTAAAGAGTTTGAATGCGTAGATATCATCCTCTTCGGTCACACTCATGACACGTGCCACAAGACGATAAATGGCACGGTTTTCCTCAACCCGGGCCAGGCTTACCCCTCTTTCAGAAACCCCGCCTCTGCGGGAATCATAATCATAAATCATGAAGGGATGCAGATCGAGATAAGAACCTTCGAATAAGCTTCTTAGCCCCTTTGTCCATCCAATGTTTACGCAAATCACACATAAGATAGCAACTTTTGTGGTTTAATATAGCCCCCCCAAAGTTGACGCTCCGTCCTAACCCTGATACAATCTTTTACCATATAGACGATGAGGAGGCAGTATGCCCGGTAAAGCCCTATCTGGAACAAGAGTACTAGAGTATGCCCAATTCGTAAGCGGCCCCTATTGCGCCAAGCTCATGGCCGACCTCGGCGCAGAGGTTATAAAGATAGAGCCGCCTGAAGGTGATATAGCCAGAAAAAGGGGCCCTTTCCCCGGCGACATCCCCCACCCCGAACGGAGTGGCCTCTTCCTTTATAACAATACTAATAAGTTTGACATCACCTTGAACCTGGACTCGACCGAGGGCAAGGCGATTTTCAAGAAGCTCATCAAAGAAACAGATGTATTCATCGAAGATACCCCTCCGGGGACGATGGAGACACTAGGTCTGGATTTCGACACACTAAGGGAAATCAACCCTCGTCTGATTATGACCTCAATAACCCCTTTTGGGCAGACTGGGCCTTACAAGGATTACAAGGCTTATTATATCAATATCTCCCATGGAAGCGGGTTGGGCTATGCAACCCCATACGACCCGCTTGACCCCCGTATCCTGGAGCGAGAGCCCGTCAGGGAGGGAGGTCTCATCGCGGAGTACGATTGCGGAACAAATGCTGCTATAGCTACTCTATCCGCTCTATACCTATGCATGTTCACCGGGACAGGGCAATACATTGACATATCAAAACAAGAGGCCCTGCTGCATTTGCAGCGGCCAGAAATGGCCTCCCTCATTACCGATGGGGAACGCATGAGTAGAGCGGATGCGGAACATATAGACGCTTTGAGTGGTATGTATCCCTGCAAGGATGGCTATGTCTTTTCGATGTTTTCAGAGGATCACCACTGGCATGCCCTCATGGAACTTATGGGCAACCCGGAGTGGGCTAAAGACGAGAAGTTCAGCACCGTAGAAAAACGCCGTGAGTTGGCTATTGAAGACACCCATCCTCTGATCAAACCCTGGCTGGCAGAACACACCAGAGAGGAGATTCTCCACGGGTTTCAAAAACGACGTACCCCACTTGGCCCAATTTATAAAGTTTCTGAGGTGCCCCACACCGAGCATATGAAGGTGCGGGAGTTTTTTGTGGACTTGGACCACCCTGAGGCAGGCAGGCTCAGCTATCCTTCAGCCATAGCCAAGTTCTCTAACTCGCCCATGGTACTGGAACGCCCCGCTCCCCTGCTGGGACAGCATAACGAGGATATCTACTGTAAGCAGCTGGAATACAGCCAGCAGGAGCTGGCAAGACTAAAACAGGCAGGGATTATCTAAGGAGGGAGTTGCTTGATGACTAGACGACCTTTGGAGGGAATAAGGGTCACCGATTTCTGCTGGGTATGGGCTGGCCCCTCAGCCACAGAGCTATTAACCTATTTCGGGGCGGAGGTTATCAGAGTAGAGAGCCAGGATCATCTCTGCGGCACGCGAAGAAGACCTCCGCGACGGGGGTTGCCTCCCCCGGATATAAACTGTAGCACTGCGTATAACTGCCTCAACCTCGGTAAGCGGAGTATAACCATAAACCTCTTGCAGCCACGAGGGATCGAGTTGGTAAAGAGGCTAGTTGCCGTAAGTGATGTAGTAACTGATAACTATTCTGGTGGCACTATGGAAGGGTTTGGCTTGGCCTATCCCGACTTGAAAGAGGTCAAGCCTGACATCATTGTAGTTTCTATGTCAGGATGGGGAGCCTACGGCCCTGAGAGAGACTACCGCGCCTATGACCCTGTTTTTGCCGGACTGAGTGGTTTCTTTGACCTGACCGGTTATCCCGACTGTCCGCCAGGGAAAGCGGGAAGTTTTGGGCGCTGTGACCTTAGCTGCGGTAATGCCTTTGCCCTTTGCATCCTGACTGCCTTAATTCACCGCGCAAAAACGGGCGAGGGACAGTTTATAGACCTTTCGCAATGGGAGGTCATGAACTGCAATGTTGGCGATGCTTATATGGACTACTTCATGAACCACAGGAGCCCTACCCGCGTGGGCAATCTTGATGAATCCATGGCCCCTCACAATTGCTACCGCTGCCGGGGCGAAGACAGTTGGGTTAGCATCGCCATCGCCACCGATGCGGAATGGCAGGCCTTCTGCCAGGCCGTCGGTAAGTCTGAATGGATTGGCGATGCAAGGTTTTCCGATGCCGAAAGCAGATGGCAGAATCAGAAGGAGCTCGACGGTCTAATCTCCCAATGGACTATTAACCGTACCCACTATGAGGCAACAGAGATACTTCAGAGAGTAGGAGTAGCTGCGTTTCCTAGCCTTAAACGAGAGGAATTGCCCCACGACCCTCACTTGGTAGAGCGAGGCGCCTTTGTGGAAGTAGAGCATCCTGAAGCTGGCAGACACACCTGCCTCGCACCGCCATGGACATTATCGGCTACACCGGTCGATATCACCAACCATGCCCCTATCTTGGGTGAAGCTAACGAGTACGTCTTTTGTGAACTCATGGGCATGCCGATTGAAGAATTCGCTACCCTGGTAGGGGAGGGCGTCATTTATTAAATAAACCCTCGTAAGTGGATGCCCACTAAAAAATCACAAAGAATAATGTGTCGCACACCGTCTTCGAAGTAAAAAAAGATTTTCCCATCCGGACAAACAAAACCGTTTGCTGCCATGGAGAAAGCAGGCTTCCGTACCTACGACCGCGCAACGGGCCAAGCAGGCACATCCTTCCCTAGAAGGATTGACTTTTCAGTTGCTCTATTGCTCTCTCACCGTCCACCAAGCCGTGACCCATACCGCTTATTTCCAGTTCCTGGCAACTACTTTCGATGGCCGCCCTAACCTCGTCATTCACCCGGCCATCGCCGTCACTGTCAACAGCAATGCTGTAGAGCAACGATGCCAGGCCCGTAACATAAGCTACAGCCTGGGAAGTGCCAGTCTTGTAACCGTATTCGTCGCCAGGTAGCGTGGAATAGATCTGGTACCCTGGAGCGGCAACATCCACCCAGTCCCCATGGCTGGCCAAAGGCGCTCGTGAGCCATCCTCCTTTACCCCCGTTACCGCAATACACTTATCATAGTACGCCGGGTATTGCGGCGCTGAGCCGCCGCCATTGCCCGCGGCCGCGATTATGACCGCTCCATGATTCCAGGCATAATTTATGGCATACTCTAGTTCCTCTGAGGGTTCTGCCAGGCGTAAGCTTATATTCAGGATCCTCGCCCCTTCGTCCACTGCCCACACAATACCCTCAGCTATTTCCCCCGCGCCGCACTTGCCCCTGTCATCAGCCACCTTAACATTCATTATGTAGCAACCTGGGGCCACTCCACAAATCCCGATGTCATTGTCCATAGTGGCGGCAATTATGCCGGCCATATGCGTACCATGACCGTAAACGTCGTCTATCCCACGGCTGTGGCTAAAGTTGACCTCCGCTACAACCTTGCCGGCAATGTCTTCGTGATCCCGATCAATACCTGTATCGAGTACTGCGATCAATATATCGTCACTACCCTCAGTGACAAGCCAAGCCTGCGGTAGGTTGATGCTGCCAAGAGCCCACTGCCGGTCGAAGTAGGGGTCGCTGGGGACATTTAGTTGAGTCGATGCAGTGTCATTTGTCAGGTCACTGCCTTCAGCCATACAAACCGTGGAAACAAGGTCAGCGATTACACCTTGAAAAACCAGCAAAGAGGTGAGAATAATTGCTACACATAATAATAGCAATAGGAATTTCACTATGGTTGCCCCCGCTTAACGCATATAAGCGTTTAATAGCAGTTATTAATGATGTATCAATTATAACACTATTTATTAAGACTGTCAAGCTATTATGCTTAACTATAGTCTATAGATGATACAATGATAGGAAATGGATGCCTACATCGCCAGTGCCCGGTTGTACCCGGACATATCGTTGTTGGCCTGAAGCTTCACATTTGGGTAGTGAAAGGAGCAGTGCACAGCAGGATGAGCCTGCAATGAGGCAAGATGACAGCATTGCGGACCGAAGCATGGCTATCGTTGAGAGATAACTTGTCGGGAAGAGTTAGGAAATCGCCGCCGCCGAAGTCCAGTTTCGGGATTGTACTCGCTCGACGGTATCTATGATCTTGGCGATGTGCTTCGTCTTAAGAGGTTTGTGTACAAAGAACATCGGCCCAAGAGACATCGCTTCCAGAGCAGTGGGAGGGTCATCATACCCAACAATGATAGCCACTACAGTTCGCTCACCGTTGTCCTCTATAGCGCGAAGTACATCCAGTCCGTTCGAGTCTCGCAGGATTGGATCTAGGAAAATAATATCGAAGGTGCCCCTTCGTATCTCCTCTAAGGCCCTTTCAACACTCCCCACAGCGACAGCCTCGCACCCGCACCCCTCTACAATGTCCCTCAACACCTGTTGAACCTCGGTGTCATCGTC
>CAZZJX010000121.1:0-5070 GCA_964654845.1 uncultured Dehalococcoidales bacterium | reverse complement strand
CCCGATAGAACTCAAGCTGCCACTTGTAGTACAGCGCCAGCCAGAAGGCGACGATCAGAGCTATCGCCAGAAGCCAGAGCAATATCCGCTTGCGGGTTAGCGGGCCGCGCAAGAATGGTATCGAGACTCCAGCCAGCCGTGTCCCGACACAGCCCCCAGCCGTAGCCACTAGTCATCCCTCTAAGTTGTGCCGCCAAGCATAGCATCGCACCATGAGTCCGCGTGCCCAACGACCAGCGCTGGTGTGCTCGGCGGGCCTCAATGTGCTATACTATGCAGGCACCGGCCGGACGCTCCCATGACAGACGTTACCAGCCTTTTTGCCAGAGCGAAACATGTCTACCGTACGGATGGATGGGTCTCCCTACTGCGGCGGGCGCTCCTGCTCGCACTGCAGCTTCTCTTCGTCCATCGGGTCTACTATCTGTATGCCTCTGTTCTCGAACATGACCAGAGCCTGAAAGATGACAGCCTCACACCCCCGTTCGACGACGTGAGCCACATGATCCTGTCGACCAGCGAGGAGGTCGATGACCTGGAGGCCAGAGGCTATGAGTTCCGCTCGCTTATTCATGACGCCAGGGCAAGGCTGGACGCCGGAGCCAGGGCATCGTGCGTTTTCGTTGGCAAGGAACTGGCCAATATCGTCTGGGTCGCCATGACTCAACCGGCCAGGGATAGTCTCAAAGGGCCTCCGTTCAGGGTCGATTTCGCCGCCCGCGAGTGCTGGACGGGAGATGCCTGGACCAACCCCAAGTACCGGCGTGCCGGGCTGTTTTCTTACAACGACATCAAGAGCCGCCGGCAGCAATATGAGCAGGGAATACGCGTGAGCAAGTGGGCCGTCGGGACTAACAACACCCCCACCAGGAGAATCTCCAGCCGGATCGGCGCCAAGGTATCTGCCGAGGGCCGTTTCCTCCGAATCCTGTGGTGGAAGTCGTGGACAGAGATGCCACTGAGCCAGGACCAGCAATCACATCTGGCTCGCGGCGATGGTGCGATGAGAGCGCCATGACCAGTCCGTGGAGGAGACGCGACAACCCGCATGGATTCCGCTTTGAGCGGACGCAAGAGCCCAAGGCCGTAGGTTCGAATCCTACCGCTGCCACCAAATACTATATGGTGCCCAATTTGCCATTTCACCTCTCACTGAGTCATTGCTCACGCCCCTAGCGCGTTTCCAATCATCGCGGTGTGCATTGCAAAGCCCATGGGGTGAGCTAGACATTTAATCAACCGCTCATGTAAACTAGAATCGGCCTGAAAAACTATATCTGAGGGATATGCACGATTGGAGTGTGGGTATGTTTTACAGGAAGCGTCAGTCATATAAGAAGCACCAGTTATATACCAGCCGTTATAAGCAAAAAGAAGGGGTAATACGGCTCCCCAAAGATTGTTACTGGATGGTGCTGAAACATCCTCGGGGTGGCGATTTTACCAACGAACTTGATGCGGAAGGCGATATAGCATTGATTTTGAGTGACGACAGTGGTCGGGGCCGTCCCCGTTCGTGGCCGGTTATCAGCTTCCTGAGTAAAGAGGAGGCCCGACACCTGGCCAATAGGCTTGGAGAGCTCGCGGGACAAGCGCCAGAGCCAGAGCCGCCGCCCCGGTCTTATGACCACAGGAAAACCACGGGACAGCTCCTGTAGGAAACCACGCCCGCAGGACTCATGGTTTTACAGCGTGACGATTCCACAGCGAAGCACTGACCAGGTGTACCTCTGTTCAGTCTTCGTTCGCAAATTCGGGATACTTGTCTCGAACTTCGGGACATCTCCTGGTAGCCAGCCATTCGAAATAGCGATAAGATTCTTTTAGTTCTCGCTGTTCCTCTTCTTCACGCCTGATCAAGTCCTCTAATATCTCCCACTGTCGCTCAAACCATCTGGGCGGCCATGTTTGGAAAATGATTTCCTCATCCAGGGTTTTGTCGTGTATGCCGGCAGCGATACGGTTGAACGTGTGGACACATTCGAGGAATAACGGGGTTTCCTTGGGATGCTTATGTATTTCATTCATTATGCCGGTACGTTCCGCCTTTTTCAGCTTCTCGGTAGCACCGATCTCGTCTAACCTGTCAAGCTCGCTTGTTACATATCCCAGGGTCGCCCGCTTCTTCTCAAACTTCCGCTCTTTTGTAGTGCCGAAGTATCTTACGGCTGTAGTCAGTGCAAACCCCATTCGTTGTCGGACGTCAGTAATACCTTGCTTCATGTGCCCCCTCCTGTGAAGACTTCGCCTAATCACACCAAATTTCGCCCTCACCCTCACATACTACCAGGCGCGTTCGTTATACCAACTCTCGATATATGCCCCCTGTCACTCGATTTGCTGAAGGCAACGTATTGTATCACAAGGCGACCCAGCTATCTACAAGATGTATTCGTTGATATGAGCCACTACACCTAATAACTATTCCAACTATAGCTTCTTCGCAGTATTACTTTTATTACGCCCTGCCAAGTTATATTGACATTATCTCAAGACAATAGTCTTCCAACGCTGCTTGCTGCCACTGTGCCGCTTACAGGTAATAAAAACTGTCGACCGACATGTTGGGGTGGGTTTTTGCGCTGTGAAGCGCTGAATCGATTATTAAAGGTATTTAATGAGCACTATTGACAATAGCGTTCAGTTGTATTATAATATTCTCAAGTTAACGTACTATACGTTTTGGATTAGATCAAAGCCGTAATTAACGCGCTCATTGGTCGCGTCTTAACGAAAAAAATCGGGGAGGAGCAAACTTGAGTCAGGAATTGATCGAACGAAGACCCAGGCTGATGAACACCGGAGAGGTCGCCAAGTACCTCAGAGTTTCCAGGTCTCTCATCTATCGTATGGCCAGAGAGGGGCAAATACCTGCTTTAAAAGTGGGCAGGAAGTGGCTGTTTAGAAAAGAGACCATTGAACAATGGCTGGCGGAGCGGGAGGATATACTTATTGCTTCCGAACAAGGGGAAGATCACAAGTAACGACATTCACCAGCGGGCGATTCCATGCCACAGAAACTGGTAAGGATTATCAAAGCTCACATTCGCGCCTCTGACATTGCAATGCGATGCGGAGGCGATGAATTTCTGACCACCACGACCAATGCCGATAGCAGAAGCGCCACGATAATCCCTGACAGGGTCATGAGTGAGGCAGAACAATGCCAGTTAAACACGAGCAGATAACACGCTGTATGGTGCGAAAAGAGGTGGTAAAGGCCGTGTTTTCCCCTCTCATTCAAAGTAAGGTGTGCTGATGCCATGGATATCAAAGAACTACTCCAGGAAGTGGTAGCAAGTAAAGCTTCTGACCTGCATCTCAGAGTGCCCAGCCCCCCTGTGCTTCGTATTGACGGGGAGCTTGTCCCGCTGATGAAGTATAATAGCTGCACTGCAGATGATGTTAAGCAGGCATTCGAGCAGATAACTACTGAAGGCGAAAGAGAAAGGTTCTACAGGGAGCTGGAGCTTGACTTGGCCTATAGTATCGCCGGGCTTGCCCGCTTCAGGGTTAATGTGTCGCAACAACGAGGGACGCTGAGCCTTGCGTTTCGCCATGTTTCGTACACCATCCCGACTATGGAAGATCTGGGGCTGCCGCGGGTGTGCAAGTCGCTTGCGCTTAAAAGGAAAGGGCTCATAATTGTAACCGGACCAACAGGAAGCGGCAAGTCCACTACGCTTGCGGCAATGATTGGCTACCTCAATAATAACGAGAGTCGCAATGTAATATGCATTGAAGACCCTATCGAGTTTCTTCATCGGAACGATAAGTGCCTTATCTCCCAGCGCGAGCTAGGAGAAGATACAAGAGCCTTTGCTACTGCGCTGAAGCATTGCCTCCGACAGGACCCCGACGTGATCTTGGTAGGCGAGATGAGGGATTTGGATACCATTGCCACAGCCCTCACTGCCGCTGAAACCGGCCACCTTGTACTGAGCACCCTGCACACAAACACCGCTGCTCAAACAATAGACCGCATAATCGACTCCTCCCCGCAGGGGCAGCAGGATCAAGTGCGAATGCAGCTAGGGGTGGTGATTGAGGCTGTTCTGGCACAGACTTTGTTGCCTAAGATCGACGGCTCTGGAAGAGTAGCCGCTTTCGAGATAATGCTGGGTAACGATTCTATCCGCAATCTCATACGGGAGAACAAAGTATACCAGATTCCGACATATATGCAGGTCGGCACGAAAGACAGCATGCAAACCATGGAGTGGGCATTACAAAAACTGGTGGTTTCGGGCACGATAACCAGAGAATCAGCATTGGCACATGCTAATAATCCCGAAGAATTACTCATATTGCTTGGTGACGGGAAAAGGAAAAAGTGAAGAGCCTATAGTAAGCAGTGTCTTGTCTCATGGGCTATTGAGATTTTGAAGCCTAACCAGATGATAGGGTTTGTGCAATAGGAAGTGGAGGTTCTAGCGCGGGAATCCGTTAAGAATAAAAAATGGAAATTAGAAACAGCGCTTGAGCGAGGTCAATGCAAGAGAACAAAGTAAGAACAAAGCTCTTCGGCGAATATATGGAGGAGCTGGGCATCTGTACGGCGGAGCAAGTGAAAAATGCACTAGATTATTGCACAGCGTGCAGTAGGAAGTCTACCTATGTCTCTATAGGTCAGGCCCTGATCGAGTTGGGCTACGCTACACAGCACAAGATCGACCAGGTTCTTCAAATGCAGGCCAAGGACCGGCTTGCTATGACTGAAGGCACGGCTAAAGCATCGGAGCAAGCTCCGGAGAGCGAGCAGACGCGCACAGAAGTGGATGAGGAGGTCGAGGCGCAAATCGAGGATCAGGTCGACGCAGGTGAGCGAGTCCAACTCGAAGCGGCGGAGGGAGCAGTGGACTTGGACATCTTTACTGCGGAGCAAGCGGAGGGATTAGGCATCTTTACGTCAGAGCAAGTGCAGGATGCCCTGGAACACTGTGGGGAGTGCTGCGAGAGCCAGCGTTATCTGTCATTAGGACAGGCTCTGGTAGAGCTGGGCTACGCTACGCGTGACGAGATCAACGTGATACTAAGACTGCAGGCTGAGCAAGGTGACCCTGCTTATGG
>CAZZJX010000120.1:2919-5110 GCA_964654845.1 uncultured Dehalococcoidales bacterium | reverse complement strand
TTCCACAACTCTTTAATCACTATGGGGAGATCCGTTGCCTCATACCGGTTAATGGAACTTCCACAGCCCCAGCATAAATAAGTTACCGGTACCCGATTCTCTTTTTCAGTAACGTTTGGGATGCTAGCGTTTTTCTGGCATTGTTTATATATGCTAAAGTTATCCGCCATTTTTCATACATCCTTTATATGCTGTATTTTTCGTGGAGCTCTGGATTCACTTAGCGCAGAGAGAAAGCTTATCAGCATCCCCTATGTCTTTTGAACTGGCAGTCTCCCCAAGCGCTTGCCGTTGGCTATCACCCGAACTAGCTCTGACTCAATCTCTTGTTTCAGCTGCCTGATTCGAACTAGCCTATGACTTAAAGAACGCACTAATTTCTGCCTAGCGGTGCAGGAAGGCATACAACAATAGAGCAAACCCCAATCCGGCTATGTCTGCCAACAGGTCATAGAACGACATATTACGACAGGGAATCAAAGATTGTGTAAACTCTGTACATAAGGCTAGGAACAAGCCAAATACAATTCCGAAGAGCATTCGAGACCTGAACGAGATGAGGAATCTGGCACCAAAAACACTAACGAAGCCGGTGACGGCGAAAAGACCAAAGTGGTAAACCTTATCCCAGTGCTTGAAATCTCCGAAGACGGGTATTTCCGCTTCACCAATCGGAGCCAGAAGTAAGCCAAGAAGGATAAGTGTCCACAAGACAAGAACGATGATGCGCCGCTTCATTTATTTACTAACCTGAAGGCCTCAAACTATACGACGATTTGCCGCGACCACTGTGAACGTGAATTGAGCCGAGAATTATGCCTGAGATATGAGTGAATGCCCGACCAGAACGACAGACTGCTGAGTAAATCATGGGCTCCTCATGTCAGATTTTTTAACATGCTTATTACGCGCTTGTCGGGTACGAAGCCCAGCTCATAGCAAGGCACACGAATGCTTAGCCCTTCGCATAAATCCAGAGTATATCGCATACCTTCGCTGTCCCAGAAAGTGGGAAAGGAGCGTACCAAAAGCCGGGAGGCCACATCAGCACCCTGAACTGGAGTCAGACTGTTCTCGTGGTCGTGAACGAGAAAGAAGATCCTGCTCAGTGGAGCCCCCACGGGCGAGGATATCTCAGCGTTGCCATGCCATGGAGTACCGTAGATACGGTAGCCATCCTTTGTTTCTCTGATTATGATGCGGTCATCGCTGAGCAGTGTTACTCCAGGTTCTTCTTTCCACAAGTTGCTCAATGTGGACTTTCCAGCTCCAGACGTTCCCAAGAAAAGCCAGCCCTGGCCTCTGTACTCCACAGCACAGGCATGCACCAGCATACCATTACCTTTGGACAGGAAATTTACAACCAGGATTTCGTCCAGTGGATAGTACAGAGGGATGAATTGATTCTTCTGCTCTGAGCCCCTGATTCGGCTATAAATAGTGCCAGCATGGAAATCAGGCTCCATAATGGCTACCTTTTGGGGTTTAGTCGTAACTTCCCAGTCGCAGAAATGTAAGACCCGTTTATCCCCACTTCGGTAAAGTCTCCACACCCCCCTGGTGCGAAACAGTTCCTCCTCCAGTTCCAGCGGAGGAATAGCGCCAAACTCAGCCCGCAAGGCAATATCTGGCTCTCCCTCTGAAACCAAAAAGGCCTTATGAGTCGATGGTACTGTCAGGTCAAGTCTACCGCTAGTGACCACAGACAGAACAATACCACCCAGATTTAATTTTAATTGCTTATCTGCGTTATGTATTACATCTGTCATTCTCATTATCTCCATACACAAGACATACACGTCCCATATAAGGGTCACCCTCTAGCCCTAGGCGCTTGAGCATTAATCAAGTGATTATTGCAGACCATTAGTACGGCTTCCTCTGCCACCAGGATTACCTGTACCACTGCTAATTCTTTAATACGGTTTCTTGAGCCCGTCTACTGATATCTTCCTTTCGCATCATATGGCTTTTTTTACTTTTCCAAGTTCAACTTCCTATCTTACACCTTTATGCCTAATGCTTCGGCCCGGAGATGGGCTATTCGACAGTAATAATCCACCACAGCCTCCGGGTCACCTAATTCCGCATAGGCCATTCCAGGACAGCTACTGCACAGAAAATGCAAATCGCAGCGACCGCAAGGATAAGAGGATTTAGGCTCTTGTGAGCGTAACTGAGGGAAGAAGTT
>CAZZJX010000120.1:0-2909 GCA_964654845.1 uncultured Dehalococcoidales bacterium | reverse complement strand
GCAAAGAGCCTGACCGCAGGTCATAACTCTGCCAACGGGCACTCATGCACATGGACATCTGGCCATAAGGGTCGATATGAAAGTTATCTATGCCAGCCCCACAGCCATAGAGCTTGCCAGTACCAGGAGCCTTTTTGAACTTTTCGCAAAGCTCGCGATAGTTATCGACGCGCCTGTCGTCAGCAAGATCGAGCTCCAGCACCTGCTCCGGCGTCAGCCTGATCTTTAAGGCCTCTCGGTTACCATTAAAGGGGGCGTTGATTATCGGGTCAAAACGGAATTTTACTCCTAGTCCTTCAGCAAATTTCTCCAGATCATGGATCTCATGACGATTTATAGTCATCGCCATCGTCTTCAGTTTCAACGGTATACCGCGATCGAGCAGCCTGTGGATCCCCCTGAGGGATTGCTTGAATGAGCCAGGAACCCTGGTTACTCGCTCATGAGTCTCACGGGTGACGCCATACAATGTTATCTCCACTCGATAAGGAGAATATTCCTGAAGATAATTGGCCAGTTCCTCGGTAATCAAAGTGCCATTGGTAAATAGAGTGATAAGAAAGCCTTTCTTCTTGGCATAGGTGTAGATATCGAGAAAGTCGGGGCGCACCAATGGTTCTCCACCAGTGATCAGGAGCCAGAGGCAGCCTGCTTGGGCAGCATCATCCAGCAAGGCACAGACCTCTGAAAAGTTTAATTCTTCACGCTGAGATTGCA
Source organism: uncultured Dehalococcoidales bacterium (assembly GCA_964654845.1). GTDB lineage: Bacteria > Chloroflexota > Dehalococcoidia > E44-bin15 > E44-bin15 > DAOUVR01. Next base: position 2,192 of record CAZZJX010000120.1, on the reverse strand, counting down.
TATCATCGATCGGAAGACGGCCGTAGCAGTGAACGCAATTCAAGTTACAGCGCATGGTTAATTCAAAGGTACCGCTGATAGGTAATCTCCGCTCCCCATCCCCCCACCGCAGGGCTTCGCCAAACTGGCGTAAGCTAATTTGAACTATATCGCGCTGTTCCATATGTACCTTCCAACGATCATCTTCTATGTAACCTGTTGCCTAAGTCAGCATTACCACAGACCCAGTCACACTTCCATAATCTTAACCACTTAAGCTGTCAGGCATCCGGCAATAGCCTCAGCCCCCAAGTTATATAGCTCCCGAGCCCTGGCCTCCGTCCGGGCCTCAGCGGTCACCCTTATCCTGGGCTCAGTCCCGGAGGGTCTCACCAGAAGCCAGCCATCCTCGAAAGCCAGCCTGATGCCATCCTCAAAGTTCACCGAGGCCGAGTTACCTTTTACCAGCTTGTCGGAAATGCTTAGCATAAGCCCCTTCTCACTGGGGAAACTTCCCCTGACTACCGGGTAGCTGGGTATACGTTCTAATTGGGCGGAAAGTCCTCCGCCACAGCTTAGCTCAACTACCTTAGCTGCAGCATAAATCCCATCAGGGCAGTAGGAAACCTTTGGAAAGATAAAAGTGCCTGAAGATTCGCCCCCGAAGTCACCCCCTCTCTTCAGCTCCTCGGAGACGAAGGCATCCCCCACCCTGACCCTTGCCACCTCCAGGACCAGCCCCTCTAGCGCCAAGGTGGTGTCTACCGTAGTTACCACCTTTTCCGCTTTGCATTTCAGCGCCAGAAGGCAGAGCAGCTTGTCTCCAGACACCCAATCCCCTTTCGAATCCACAACGGCCAGCCGGTCCGCATCTCCATCATGAGCCAATCCTATGTCTGCTCCCACCGCCTTAACCACCTCTACCAGTGTGGATAGATTTTCCAAGGTCGGCTCACTTCTCCTTGGGAAATGGCCACTGGGATAGCAGTTCAGGCTTATCACCTCACACCCCAACCTCCTGAGGAGGTAAGGGGTAACCACTGACGCAGCACCACACCCGCAGTCCACCACCACCTTCACCTTCAGTTTACGAGGGAAGTCCTGACAGATGCGCTTTATGTAGTCTTCCAGACAACGAGGATATCGCTTCAATCTCTGCATTTCCTGCCAAGGCGCTGTTGCCAGGGAGTTATCAAACAGCCTTTCCTCTATTTTCGCCCGCTGTTCTGTGCCGAAAGCCGACCCATCAGAGTTGACCAGTTTTATCCCGTTGTACTCGGGTGGATTATGAGAGGCAGTGATTATGGCCCCGGCATCGAACTGTCCGGCAGCGTAGGCCAAAACTGGGGTGGGCAAAACTCCGGCATCGTAGACCTTAGAACCGGCCGATAGCAGACCCGATATGAAAGCACTCCTCACGGCATCCCCGGAAGTCCTGGTATCATACCCCACTATAACAGAGCGGTATTCTTCGCCCATAGCCAGTCCTATGTCCAGGGCCAGCTGAAGAAATCGCCTGTCCGTAATGTCTCTCACACCTGAAGAGCCAAAAATATTCATTTAGAACACCTCACTAAAAAAGTATGATTAATATTGAACCTGTTAACCTTGCACTTGTAGCCTATTGTCTACTGGATATGGAAAAGACTCACATTTTTGTAGGCCTTGGTCAGCGTCTACGTTAAGTTTTTGCCTTTCCTCTTTCTCTCTATCTCGGTAGCTCTCTCGAGAGTGAACAAGCTTGCTCTCCTAGTAAGAAAAGCAAATCTACTGTGAACTGGAGAGTCTTGTCGGAAACCACTTGTCCTCATAGGCCCACTAGCAGCCTATCTCCATACGTCTAACTTCACCAATCTTTCAATCCATCGTACTGTTGAACGCAGTATAACCTTCTTTAACATTTGGCGATATCTGTCCTCAATGACTTCCTTTGGAAGCTGTCCCTTTAGTTCTGCTGCGGGTGTTCCCGGTCGCGCGGAATAGGCGTAGACCTCCACAAAATCGAACCCTACCTCATCAATCAATCGCATAGATTGTTTGAAATCCTCGTCTGTCTCCGACGGGAAGCCTACCATCATCTGAGTTCGTATTCTCAACTTGGGGGACACTTTTCTCAGGGTGTTAATGGACTGTTTGAATTCTTTAGCGGTATAACCTCGTTTCATTAAGTTTAAAATCCTCTACTCTACGTTCTAACAATATTGATAATGCAG
>CAZZJX010000119.1:0-5115 GCA_964654845.1 uncultured Dehalococcoidales bacterium | reverse complement strand
TGCCGCGGCCATTGCCTCAGCACTCTCGGCTTCAACAACACTGATAGATACCAGTGTATTCGGAGGAACGTTGGCAAACGGCATTCCCAGGCAAACGTAGGTAGCCAGCAACTTCCGCCCTGGAGGGGCACTGGCATGCGCCTTATCCGCTATCTGCGCTAGCTCTGCCTGCTTAGCTGCATCATACATAGAGAACAGAAGAAACTTCATCTTACGCCTCCTTGATACGTTTTATACCTGATGGGCACGGCACTCGGGAGCACCATCTCGGATCTCCTCAGAGTTACCGGGCGCTACGACTTGCGAAAAGACCAGCCACAGGGCAAATCCATATCTTAGATTCCAGGTGATTTCAAATCAGATTAAGGCCTAGCGAGAGCGGCGGTGTCGTCTCAGGAAGTCAAGCACTGCCCGATTGAACTTATCCGCAATCTCGACGCTGAACCCGTGTCCTCCCCCCTCCAGAACCACCAGTTGGGCGTTGGGGATTCCCGCCCTCAGCTCCTCCGATAGCTTGACTGGTAGTAGAATGTCTTCTTTGCCCACGAGAACCAGCGTTGGAGCGGTTATCTGGCCAAGGCGGTCCCGCGTATTATGTGCGGTGGCGGCAGCGAACTGTCGAGCGTAAGCGTAGGTGGGCTGTGGGTAGGGATTTGCCAGCATCGTATTGACCACTATCTGAACCAATTCTGAGTTCTCGAAAAATTTGTCGGTGAATAGGTACGACACCCGTAACTCGGTGAGGGTATCAGGTCTGACACCCTCCTCGGCCAATTTGAGCGTAGTACCCAAGACGTGCGTAGCCCAGGAATAGGAACCGGCTGCGGTAGTCGCCAGGATCAGGCCCTTCACCCGCTGCGGGTGTTTGATGGCAAGCTCCTGCGCAATCATACCCCCCATGGACACGCCTAAAACATGGGCCTTCTCAATGCTCAGCGCATCCAAAAGCCCGGCAGTATCATCGGCCATCATATCAATGGAATATGGTGTGTCGGGGGCATCGGTGCGTCCCACGCCGCGGTTATCGAAGACTATAACTCGATATTTTTTAGAAAACTCGGGAATCTGAAATATCCAGCTTGTCAGGTCGCTGCCCAATCCCATGATCAAGAGCAGCGGTTCCCCTTCTCCATGAACCTCGTAATACATATTGATGTCGCCAACTTTTACTGTGGGCATTCTACACTCCCTTTTTCAGTACGGCGCTCAATCTCAACTGCTGACGTGCGATGATGTACTACAGGATAAAGGCCTAGCGAGAGCGGCGGTGTCGTCTCAGGAAATTAAGGATTGCCTTGTTTGCCTCCCCTGCTGCCTCGACGAGGTAGCCATGCCCCATGTTTTCCAGGATGACGAGTTCGGCGTTTGGTATTTGGGAGGCGATTATCCTGGAGTTCTCGACTGGAACCAGCCTGTCGGCAGTGCCCGCTATGATCAGGGTAGGAGCCTGAAGCTGAGGCAGCCGGTCATAGGTGTCATGGCCCATTATCGCCTGCGCCTGCCTGGTATAGCCATGCAGAGGGGTGACATATTCCACCCGCTGCACAATGACTTGTTCGATGATATCTACATGGTTATCGATGAACTCCTGGCTGAAGAGGAAGGGAAGAGATTCGCGGGCCCCCTCTTCTGGCGTCAGCCGCTTCATGCGCTCCTCGTCGAAGAGGAACGTCATCACTTCCTCATCGGGCCTGGTACTGTGGCGACCTCCGCAATTGGTGCATCCCAGGATGAGGCTTATCACCTTATCTGGGTAATTAAGGGCAAACTCCTGGGCAATCATACCTCCCATGGAGACCCCGTAAACGTGGGCGGCATCGATGCCGATAGCCTTAAGCAATCCAGCCACATCACCTGCCATCATCTCCATGGTGTAAGGGATATCGGGCTTGTCGCTCTGACCGGTCCCTCTATTGTCGAAGGTGACAACCTGGAACTCCTCGGAGAAGGTGGGTATCTCCAGGAACCACGAGCGGGAGTTGCTGCCATATCCATTGATCAAGACCAGCGCCTCCCCCTCTCCGCGAACCTCGTAATTTATATTGATATCGCCAACCTTTGCCGTAGGCATTCTACTCTCCCTTCAATATGGTCACCGCTCTATATGGAAGATGAACTAGGTCGATTCTTAGCCTCGCATATGTAATCCCTCTCTAGAGGGAACAGTCTGTAAGGTCTACCCTGTAGACAAATGGAGAACGGTCGAATGTAGCACATTTACGCAACACGCTAGCACGAATCCAGCTGACTGTCAAGCTGGCGTACTCGACGAGGATATCGGTAACACGCAACTTCTTCTGGATTGTCGTTGTTGTGAGTGGGGCAAAGCATTACTATATTTGCCCACTCGCCCGCCTTGAGATGTAGTTGCGGGGGTCAGGCTCGGAGGGTGGCTCCCAGGTCGCGGTGGAGCCTGTCGAGGATCTTTTCCTGCTCTTTGTTCACCTCGTCGTCGGTGAGGGTGCGACTGGGCGACTGATAGGCGATTCTGAAGGCCAGGGATTTCTTCCCCTGGGGCACCTGGTCGCCAATATAAACATCGAACAGGGTAACCTCAGCCACCAACGGGTAACTCTCGAGAATATCTTGCACCTTCTTTGAAGGCACCTCTTTATCTAGGACTACCGCTATATCGCGAATTGTGGCGGGGAATTTTGGTATCGGCCGATACTTGCGTGGTGCCATAGTGATGGGAAGAAGCCTCTCCAGGTCGATCTCGAAGAGGTAGATGGAGCGGGATGAGATATCGAATCGCTCCGCCACTCGGGGATGGAGTTCGCCAATGATCCCCACCGCATCGCTGCCAACGACGATCCTTGCTATCCTGCCGGCACTAAAGGCATCCTCTTCCATCGGCTCGAAGGTTGCAGCGACGCCAAGATTCTTGAAGATAACTTGTATAATTCCCTTGGCATCGAAGAAATCGAGCGTCTGACCCTCGCCATGCCAGGAGCGGTCGACACGGGGACCACTGAGCAACCCAGCGAGCATGAAAAGCTCCTGTGGAAGATCCTCTTCCCTGGGCAGATATACCTTTCCCACCTCAAAGAGCCTGATGCTATCTTCGTCATGCTTCTCGTTGGTGGAGAGGGCTTGCAGGAGCCCCGGACGCAAGGTGGTGCGCAGGTATTCCTGCTCCGAGGTTATACGGTTAGCAACCTTTAGTGGTGTGAGTGCCAAACTGGGGACCGCTTTGTGCAGCGCCTCGAGGCTGGTCAACGAATAGGTGATTATCTCCTGCATCCCGCAGCCAACCAGGATGTCGCTTACCCGTTCCCTCAAAGCTCGCATTGGGTCCGGCTCGCGCTTGGGCAGCGCCCCGCTAGGTAGGGTGGTGGGAATCTCATCGTAGCCAATTACACGGGCAAGCTCCTCCACCAGGTCATCGGCGAGATGAATGTCGGTACGCCAGTAAGGGATGTCGACGGAAATTTCATCTCGGTAAATTGGATGGCAGACAAACCCTAAAGAAGACAGCACCCGTTCCATTTCCTTAAGGCCTATATTTGTGCCCAGGATGCGCTCAACGCGCTTCGTGGTCAATGAGACGGGTTTCGTCTTCCTCTTGACGGGATATACATCGATAATGCCCTTAGCTATCTTGCTACCAGAGAGCTCAGCCATAAGCTGGGTGGCGCGCCTCAGCGCCGGCATAGGAAGCTCTGGGCTGAGCCCCTTTTCGAAGCGTAGCGAGGCCTCACTGCGGAGTTTTAACCTTGCCGAGGTGCGCCTGAGACTCGCCGCATTGAAGTTCGCTGACTCGATCAAGATCGATGTGGTTTCCTCGGTGACCTCGCTCGCTGCGCCTCCCATAACCCCAGCGATGGCTACTGGGCCATCGGCATCGGTGATGACGAGCATATCGCCTGTAAGTTCGCGCTCTATGTCGTCAATGGTAGTGAGCCGTTCGCTATTTTCAGCAAGTCGCACGATTATCCTTCTCTGGGAAAGCTTTTCATAATCGAAGGCATGAAGGGGCTGCCCATATTCCAGCATGACATAGTTGGTGACATCGACGATGTTGTTGATGGGGCGCATGCCGCAGGCAAGCAGTCGCTGCTCCATCCAGGGAGGGGAGGGGCCGATCTTGACACCGGTCAACAGGCTGGCGCAGTATCTGGGGCATAAATCGGGGTCGACGATCTCCACTGACGCTGATTGCTCTATGGCATCCCCAAGCTCATCATAGAGTACATCGGGAATGTGCGCTGGCTCTCCAGTCAGGGCGGCAACCTCCCAGGCGATACCGATGATAGATAGGCAGTCGGGACGATTGGGCGTTATATCCAGGTCAAGGATGGCATCGCCGAGGTATTTATCGAGGGCAAGTTCCAAAGGGGCATCGGGCGGCAGAACCATAATTCCCTCATGCCTATCGGAGATGCCGAGCTCCCTTTCGGAGCAGATCATCCCTTCAGAGGCGATACCGCGAATCTTCGATTTCTTGAGTTTTGCCAGTTTACCGCTATCTGGGTCGATGAGCTGAGCGCCGATGCGGGCGAAGGGGACCTTCTGCCCGACTTCGACGTTTGGCGCACCGCAGACTGAGGTGAGCCGTTCCCCTCCGAGGTCGACGGTGGCGAGCGTTAAGCGGTCGGCGTTAGGGTGAGGCTCGATGGCGACCACCTGACCAACTACGATATTATCCCAGCCACCGATTCGCTCTATCGTTTCCACCTCGATCCCGGCCAGAGTCAGTTTTTTGCCCAGTTCCTCCGGTGACAGGGCAATGTTAACAAAATCTCGTAGCCAACTAAGAGGTGCTTTCATAATCTGTCGCTAAAACTGTCTCAAGAACCGGATGTCGTTTGAATAGAAGAGGCGAATATCGTCTATGCCGTATCTTAATATGAGGATTCGTTCCAATCCCAATCCAAATGCAAAGCCGGTGTAAACATCGGGGTCATAGTTTACTCGCCGCAGCACTTCAGGGTGTACCATCCCCGCGCCCAATATTTCGATCCAGCCGGTGCCAGAACAGAGCCTACAACCCGCGCCTCCGCAGGCGAAGCAGTCGATAGCCATCTCCACCCCGGGCTCGACGAAGGGGAAGTAATCGCAGCGAAAGCGCACTTTGCGCTCCTCGCCGAAGAGGTGCTTGGCAAACTCGAAAAG
>CAZZJX010000118.1:1235-5150 GCA_964654845.1 uncultured Dehalococcoidales bacterium | reverse complement strand
GTATTGATGATGTGCGAATAGTTTTGCTTTAACTCGGGATAAATATGCTGCATATTATTGATGACCTTGATGGCAGTGTTCCGAAGGAATCGTTCCTCACCTAGCTTCCTGCCAAAGAGAGCGGCTCGCCGGAGCACACGGCGTAATACATAGCCCCTCCCCTCGTTTGAAGGCATCACCCCATCAGTAAGCAAGAAGGCAATGGCTCGGGCATGCTCTGCCACAATCCTCAGCGCCCGGTCGGTAGCCTCGTCCTCCCCATATTTTTTGCCTGCTAAATCGGCGACACAATCTATAAGCGGAGCGAGTAGGTCGGTCTCATAGATCGATGTCTTTCCCTGCATAGCTGCTGCGGTTCGCTCCAGCCCCATTCCCGTATCGATATTGGGCTTGGGGAGAGGGATCCTCGTGCCATCCTCTTGCTGGTCAAATTGGGTGAAAACTAGATTCCAGATTTCGCTGAAGCGGCCGCAGTCACAGTTCGGTCCGCAGTCAGGCTTGCCGCAACCGACACTCTCGCCAAGGTCGTAGTGAATCTCGCTGCAGGGCCCACAGGGACCCGTCTCGCCAGCAGGACCCCAGAAATTGTCCTCCTCTCCAAAACGAAGGATTTTCTCCTCGGGAACTCCCACTTCCCGCCAGTAACGGAAAGCCTCATCGTCATCGAGGAATATACTGACCCAAAGGCGCTCTCGGGGTAGCTTCAACCTCTCGATAACAAACTCCCACGACCACTCAATCGCCTCACGCTTAAAATAATCTCCGACGCTGAAATTGCCCAGCATCTCGAAGAAGGTGAGGTGCTTGGAATCGCCAACAGAGTCGATATCGGTTACACGGAAACATTTCTGACACGATGTAAGACGCGGTGATGGGGGAACTGCCTCTCCGGTAAAATAAGGCTTGAACTGGACCATACCAGCGCTTGTTAAAAGCAGCGTGGGATCCCCCACAGGTATGAGGGAAGAGCTGGGAACAACCTTATGCCCCTTCTCCTCAAAAAAATGGAGGAATGTATCTCGAATTTCGTCGCTCTTCATCCCTTCCCGATTTTAGTGTAAGCAAGAGCGACATGTCAACGAAAGAGCATTCGTAAAAAACCTACAGACAGTCAGGAGAGGCCAAGGTTAACAATCCAGCATGGACTTGACATCCTTAGAGAGTATGTGTTAAGTTCAGATATCCGTTTTTAACTCTTCTTATAGCTTGTTCATTAAAATCAGACCCAAAGTGAATCAACAAAATATATGGAGGCGATATGGCGATGCCGGACGATGATGGCAAATTTCGGCTAAGCCAGCTTTGTCAAGAAATCTCAGGGAAAAGAAACCTAATCCTTGCTAGCAATCGGGGCCCTATTGATTATCAAATCGATGAAGGGGGCAAGCTGCAAGGGCATCGGGGCAGTGGTGGTGTTGTTACTGCCCTTAGTGCTATTAGTCAGTTTATCGACCTCACCTGGATCTCCAGCGCGATGGGCGCAGGATACCGCCAGGCAGCAGAAATGGCACAAGGGAATCGCTTCAAGGCGTCTTTCCCAGGTCATAGCCTCTACCTTCGCTTTGTAGTCTCATCAGGGAGTATATACCATAAATTCTACAGCGTCATCTGCAACCCTCTTCTGTGGTTCCTCCAGCACTATATGTGGAACTCCTCTCATACTCCAAATATCGATGCTAGGGTTTATGATGCCTGGGAAAACGGCTATTTGCGTGTTAACCGCGCCATCGCAGACGCAGTGATTGACGAAGCCTTGAGAAGCGATATCCCTCCTCTGGTGATGCTCCACGATTATCATCTGTATCTTGCCCCAGGCTATATTCGTAAGCAAATTCCAAATGCCATCATCCAGCACTTCACCCATATACCCTGGCCAGAACTTCATTATTGGCAGCTTCTGCCTTGTGTCATGCGCAAGGCGATCTACGAGGGCCTTTGTGCCAGCGACATCGTTGGCATGCAAACCAAAAAGGACGTATACAATTTTCTACACTGCTGTGAGGTTTTCATTGAAGGAGCCGAGGTTGATTACAGAGGGCACACCATAAAGATTGACGACCATATCACCAGGGTCAACCACTACCCTGTGTCTGTTGATACAACCAACCTGCGAAAGACGGTCCGCTCACCACTTGTGCAAGAATATAAGGAAAAGCTGCACTCCCTTTATAGCGAGCAAACCATTCTCAGGGTAGACCGACTGGAGCCCAGCAAGAACATCGTAAGGGGTTTTAGAGCCTTTGACTTGCTACTCCAGCGATATCCCCACCTTCAGGGTAAGATTACCTTCCTCGCTTTACTGGTTCCATCGCGCATGCATATAAGGCAGTATCGAAGATATTCTGACGAGGTCGATGAGGCAATCTCGGCAGTAAACACCAAATATGGCAATGATGACTGGCAGCCCATACAGGTATTGTGTGAAAACAATTATGCCCAAGCACTTGCTGGCATGAGCCATTACGATGTTCTGCTGGTGAATTCGGTGATCGATGGCATGAACCTGGTAGCTAAAGAGGGCCCAATAATCAACACCTGTGATGGGGTCTTGGTGCTATCGGAGACTGCTGGTGCCTGTGAACAGCTTGGGGATAATGCCCTTACAATAACGCCAACCGACCTGGAAGGAACGGCAGAAGCACTCTACCGTGCTCTGTCGATGCCTCCTGATGAGAGAAGACAGAAAGCAATTGCCCTGAAGAGAACCATTGAACAGGAAGATATTACCATGTGGCTTTATCAGCAGCTCAGGGATGCGGTCGAGTTGGTGCAGGAGCAACTCCAGCCAGCCACGTGAGAAAACGCTCCACATCGGCTACTCCATTAAGGGTGAAATCTGCCTCCTTCTCCAACTGTTGTGGTGTTTCTTCGCTAATAACGCCCACGGCTAGACCTTTAAAGATTTCTTGGTGCATGGCGCCAAAGGCATCCACATCGCTAATATCATCCCCCACATAGATTACACCTCTCAGGTTGTAACTCTTCACCAGAGCCTCTACCGCAGCACCCTTATTCACCTCAACAGGAGGGCGAAGCTCTACCACCATCTTCCCCTCCTGGATACGAAAATCTCTCGCTACGGAGGAAGCTGCTATCTTGTCCAGGATGCACTTCCTGGCACTCTCCCTGTCAGGGCTACGGCGGTAATGAACGGAGAGCGCTACCCCCTTGTTCTCAAAAGAAATACCCTCTACAGTCAGGGAACTCATCAATTCATCGAGCACTGCCGTGACCTTTGGTGTGTACTCTTTGACCCCCTCGACGAATTGCAGGACACCGTCGTGCCATTGCTCCAGGCCATTATTTCCTACGTAGACCATCCCATCAACCCCTATCATCTCCTTGGCGGCAAGAGCAGGGCGTCCTGAGATAGCTGCCACCAATTCCAATCGTTTCGTCAGGATGGCAAGCTGCTCACGGCAGACTGGGGAAACCCGCGCTTCTTCGGGACATGGGGCTATCTCGCTTATCGTCCCGTCTACATCAGTGATTAACCCCAAGGGGGAGAGAGTCATCACCTGTCGAACGGCATCCAGATGGTCAAAAAGGTAAGGCATAGCTTAGTCCCCGGCATCATCATCTGGGGTTAGCGGCTGAGCTTTGCCCGGCGCTGCCGGTGGTGGGACTTCGCCAGGGGCTGTCCGTGGTTGAGCATCGCCAAAGTAGACCTTGGTGTGTGGCCAGGGGATCTCGATGCCTTCTTTATCGAAAGCGCTCTTTACCCTCTTTCTCAACTCCCCCATAACCTCCCACTGCCTCATGGGCTTGGTGTCCCCAAGTATCCTGATCTCGATCCCCGAATCACCAAGTTTATCCACCCTGATAGCCTGGGGTGGCTTCAAGATAAGCGATTTCCAATAGGGCTCTTTGGCCATCTCCGCTCCAACCTTGTTGATCACTGCGATGGCATGATCG
>CAZZJX010000118.1:0-1225 GCA_964654845.1 uncultured Dehalococcoidales bacterium | reverse complement strand
GATATATTCAAATTCACTCGAGCCCATTCTTTGGTGAAGTTAGAGGCTACCCTGATTTCACCATTGGGAACGACATGCACTACGCCATCGATGTCCCTGAGGATGGTTCTCCTCAGATTTATCTCCTCCACAACACCCATGGTATCGGCGATCTGTACCCAATCGTCGACCCTATACTGATTTTCCAGAAGGATGAAAATCCCAGCGATAATGTCCTTAACCAGGCTCTGGGCGCCAAAGCCAACGGCAATGCCAGCGATGCCCAGGCCAGCAATAAGGGGTGCAATACTTATCCCCACCTCAGATAGGATCATGAGGATGACAGCCACGAGGATAAGCACCGTGGTCGTGCCCACAAAAATGCGGGACACTGTTCTCGCCCTTTTCTCTACCTCCTCCTCATCTTTTTTCTTCATCCTCCTTTTCAGGCCATATCGCACTTTCAAGCTATGCCTCACAGCCGGTGGAACCAGCATCCGCACCACATAGTATAGAGCGGCACCAACGAGGAGGATTATGAGAATGCGAACACCGTGGGAAGCGAGCCAATCTAAGACAGGAGTCCAATCCATAGTATTTCCTCCCTGCAAGATTTCCATCACCGGCGAATCTATATCGCCTTTATGTCAACATAACTGCCTTGATCCGAGGGATGGTTCGGGTAATGCCCCCGCTTCATGGCGGCAACCCATGCTTTTAGAATAGGCTCCTTGGGCGATACTGGAGCGCCTCAGCGAGGTGGCTGGCTGTAATCGTCTCGGTTTTGGCGAGATCAGCTATGGTGCGGGAGAGCTTCAAGACTCGGTGAAACGCACGGGCAGAGAGAACCAGTTGCTTCATCGCTGTCCTGAGCAGGCTCTGCGCCTCAGTCTCCACCTGGCAGAACTCTCTCACCTCCACAGGAGTCATCTCTGCATTGCATGTGAGAAGCGTGCCCTGAAATCGCTCCCGCTGGATTGAGCGGGCCTCCTCAACCCTTGAGCGGACCCTGTCCGACTCCTCGCCTAGTCTTTCGTCGGTAAGCTTCTCATATTCGATGCGTGGCACCTGCACGAAGATGTCAATCCTATCGAGAAGCGGGCCACTAACTCGTTTCTGGTAGCGGGAGATCATGCCCGGTGTACAGGTGCATTCCTTCAACGGGTCGCCATAATAGCCGCACGGGCAGGGGTTCATCGCTGCAACCAGCATGAAGTTTGCTGGAAATGTTATGCTTCCCTGAGCG
>CAZZJX010000117.1:0-5154 GCA_964654845.1 uncultured Dehalococcoidales bacterium | reverse complement strand
CTTTAGCTATCATTTGGGATATAGCGACGACCATATCTGATTGGCTGCGTGCAAATGGGTCTGTGGCATACATTTTAGCTGGCCGCTCTTAGACCTGTTGCAGCGCTGCCCTCTCCAGGATTTTCCCCGAAAGCTCACTCAGTTCGGGTACCAGTATAGATTTGTGTCCTCCCTCCTGCTTGGACTGGTAGAGGGCACTATCGGCCAGGAATATCAGGCTATCCGCTGTTTGAGCATTCTGAGGAAATTGAACGATCCCAGCGCTGAAGCTTAGCGGAGTTTCCAGTACGCGGCTTTCTGCCTCGTACATTTGCATCCATTTTGGTCTGATACGGTCCACAGCCCTCCTGGCTCTATAGGCATCGGTTGCTGGTAAGATAATGGCAAACTCATCACCGCCTATGCGAAAAACCACATCGATCTTTCTTACGGATGCCTTGAGCGTTTGGGCAAGTGATTTCAGGACTTTATCGCCATTGGTATGCCCGAACATGTCATTGAATTGTTTGAATCCATCAAGGTCGAGGGTCGCCAGAGAGAAAGAGCGACCAGTACGGCGTGCCCGGGACATCTCAACATCGAGCACTTGATGGAAGTGCCGGCGGTTGGATAGCCCTGTCAATCCGTCAGTTATCGATAGCTTCCTCGCTTTCTCAACTAATTGGGCGTTTCCTATGGCAACTCCTATCTGGTCACCAACTGTAGCTAGCAGATGGGTCTCTCCGGCGGTGAAATCCTTGTGGCTATGACTGGCTAGACTAATCACTCCGATAATCTTGCCCCGTGACTTCAGAGGCGCACTGACGAAGGAGCGAATCTTCCCCAGTTCAAAAGGCACACCTTGGCCGGCGACTACTTTGTCATCATCGGGCGTGCTCATTGATATAACTACGCTCGCTGTTTCCGCTGCCCGTCCAAGGATACCGACACCTATGGGAACCCTGGTGATGGCCTTGGTAAATTGCTTATTGAGCCCTTTCTTGGCGGCAAGTACAAGCTGTTGAGCATCGTTATCCAGAAGGTGTATGCTCCCTGCAGGTACGCCCACGGCATCGAGTGTTATACGAAGTGCAGTCTGCAGTACATCATTAAGTCTCATGGACTGGCTTAGTGATTCGGTAATAATGTTCAAGGTGGCTAGCTCTCTATTGCGCTGGTGAACCGCCTCCTCCGCTTGGCTGCGCTGCTTGGCATAGCGGATGGCGCGCACCAGCAGGTTGCCATTCACCTTTCCCTTGACCAAATAGTCCTGTGCGCCTTCCTGCACTGCATTAATGGCCAGATCTTCATCGTCGAGAGAAGTCAGCACGATAATCGCCGCTTTCGGCGCTGCAATGCGAGTTTTGAATAGTGTATCAAGTCCCGAACTGTCCGGCAGGGTGAGGTCTAGAATGACCACATCGATGTCGCCGATGGTCAGGCGGTTCAGCCCTATTGAGAGACTTTCAGCCCACTCCAGCTCGAATGGGATGGGCCTAATTTCAGACAGCATCTCCTGTATCAGGCGGGCATCTCCCGGGTTGTCTTCGATCAGCAGGAGTTTTATTAGTCGATTTTTCATTTCACACTCCCTATACTGGCAGTTTGACTACAGTCAGCCGGAACTCCACAACGGATTAGTAAGATCTTAACTAGCCTTGCGATGATTTGACTACTCATGTTTGTTCCCCTCAGTCATTGGGATTGTGAAGTAGAATTTCGAACCTCTACCAGGTTCAGAGTCCACCCAGATGTGGCCGCCGTGGCGATCAACAATTTTCTTGCAGATCGCTAGGCCTATTCCGGTGCCGGGATACTCCGCTCTACTGTACAAGCGCTGAGAGATGCTAAAGATGCGCTCGATGTCCTCTGCAGCAATGCCGATGCAGTTGTTACTGACTGAGAAGGCCCACTCATTTTCGTTAGGCTCAGCCGAGACGTGAACACGTGGTGGCTTGTGGCCATGGAATTTGATGGCGTTATCAATCAGGTTCTGGAACAAACTGACCAGTTGAACACCATCGGCCATGACGGTCGGTAGGTGGTCGTGGGTCACCACCGCGTCAACCTCCTCAATTACCATGTGAAGATTGGCTGTGGCATCGCGAAAAGCAATGTTGCAGTCGGTGGGCTGGAAAGGCTTACCATTAGTACCTACGTTTGTGTAGGCTAGTACGTCGTCGATCAGGTCCTGCATGCGGTGGGCCCCATCAGTGGTGTATGCGATAAAATCGTTAGCATCAGCATCGAGTCTATCCTTGTAGCGTCTCTCCAATAGCTCGACATAGCTTGCTACCATACGCAGGGGCTCACGCAAGTCTTGAGAGACGAAATAGAGGAACCGCTCAAGTTCGGCAGTGGAGCGCGTCAGGTCTGCCATGGTTTGCGTCAACTTTATCTCCGCCTGCTTGCGCTGGAGCGCTACTGATACCTGGCTGATAAACGTTTCTATGGCGCTTGGATTTCTCAACGCTGTTCCCGTGCGCATGAGGACTATAGCACTGCCATACAGCTCTCCTTGCCAGGCAAAGCCCATGACATACATGTCGCCTAAATCGAAGAGTTTCTCAATCGCGCAGCAGATAGCCTTCGGTAGCCCGCCAGCAGCGAGTTGATACAGGCCTCCGGGCACCTTCTCCAATCTACCACTGGTCAGGCAGTCTCTGGCTTCGTCGTTTATCGGGATGGCCATGCCGATGGGGTCCCTCCCCATGATCTTGAGAAGGGTATCCATGCGTTCCTCTGCTCCCAGTAAGGCACGGATGTAGAAGGTAGCAGATGCCTCATCGGCAGAAGTCACGATAATGACAGAGTTGCTGGTGAACTCTTTCAACCGTTGTCCGGTGAACTGGTAGATGTCCTCTTCAGGCGGGAGCTCAACGAGGTCCATTGCCGTTCTTGATAAGAACGTCAGGTCACGGATATGTTCCCCATCTATTTCGTCGGCCCGCTTGCAATCATTGACGTCGTGGATGAAAACAAGCACTGCAGGCTTTCCGCGATATGAGATTGTACATGCATTGATCTCAGCGTATACATCACTGCCATCTTTGCGCTTGAGAACCGCCTCGTATGGTGACTCAACATCCTCCCTTGCCATATGTCGCATGTGTCGATCACCCGATTTGGAAACTGCATTGGGATGAACATAATCGATAAATGAGGTGTTAATAATATCCTTGACGTTGTACCCGCCTAACTCTGCCAAACGCTTGTTGGCATATTTGATTGTCCCGTCCTGAACAATCAGGATGCCATCATTTGCCCACTCAACCAGATTGCGATACTTCTCCGCGCTATCCCGCAGCTCTTCCTCGGTTAGCTTGAGCTGGGTTTCGGATGCTTCCAGTTCAGCAATTCGCTGGTGGGTATCCGTCAATTCATCCATAAGTTGCGCTTTTGTCTTACAGTTATCTTTCATCCTGGGTGCCTCGCTATGCAAGCAGTAATTGTACGTAATTGCTAACAATTATCTGTTATTATACATTAAGCACTAGATGCTTTGCAAGTAGTATTCTGTCCACTATTGTGGTCAGTTGTTAACATATTGTCTCCAGTGTTAACCTGCATTATTGCTAGTGTTAGCCTGTACCAATCCTACCTGCTGCCTTTAACATAGGTATACTTATAAATTAATCTCTCTTTATCACGATCATTTCGCCTGTAGACATCGTGTTACCAGTGTGTTTAAATCGGCCCCTACAAGGTGCAACAATGTGGACGAAGGAAAGATATACATTTCTGACAAGCACCGCCGCCATTCCATCCGATTGAAGGATTACGATTATTCACAGGCAGGAGCCTATTTTGTCACCATATGTACACACAACAGGAAACTCATTTTTGGGGATGTGGTCGAAGGTGAAATGCGATTGAATGAGTATGGACGCGTGGTTGAAACCGAATGGATTAAGACCGCAGATATTAGAAAGAATGTTGAATTGGATGTTTTCGTCGTTATGCCCAATCATTTTCACGGTGTCATTATCATATTCGGTAGGGGCGACCCGACGGGTCGCCCCTACGCCCCAAGCGGTCCACACGGTCCATCATCTGGTTCTCTCGGTGCTATTATCGGACAGTTTAAATCCGCTGCCAGCAAGCGGATTAACAAATTGCGCGGCACACCTGGAACACCCATATGGCAACGCAATTATTACGAACATGTAATACGAAATGAAGACGACTTAGCTGAAATAAGGGAATATATCATGAACAATCCCCTAAGATGGGAATTTGATAAGGAAAACCCCAAAAACATAAGACAAGTGAGGCCAACATAGAATATCCTATGGGGGTCTGAGAACCTTTCAGCCCCAGATCTGCTTGCCAGCGAAATGATAATAAACCTGGAATCTGCTCTGGAGCAGTTCAGGAAAACATAAAGGGGTTTATAGAAAATGAGAAATCCAGCTTACTTGGTTCATAAAGACATCTCCAGAGTTGACTTGTGGTTCAAGCTAATTGTGGCCAGCATCCTATCCCTGACCCTGGTGCTGGCAGTGTCCCTCCTTTTCGAAGACATCGTGGCAGCTTCGGTGATGTTTGCGGTGACACTCTTCGACGCCTTATTATTAAAGGCGATTATCCCGCGGCGATATGAGATATACAATGACAGGGTAAGAATAGTTTTGGGTGGTCCTTTTGCATTAAATATTCCCTTCTACGACATAAAAGAGGCACTGCCAGCTTGTGGTAGGAAGGCACTCGCCTATAGGGGGCTTCGCTTAGCTACTTCGAACCAGGGCGTGGTGGAGATAATTCGGGAAAAGGGTTTGAACGTAGTCATATCACCGGGCGACAGGGATACATTTCTAGAGCAGCTGAGTCAGGCCATTGAGGCAGCGCGAAGTTCGGCCTAAATAGGCCGAACAGGTCAGAAAGGAGGTTCCATATGGGGGTATTGATCGGGGGAATCATTAGCATCTTGGTGGGCATCCTGATAATTGTGAAGCCAAAGCTACTTGCCTGGATTGTGGGGATATACTTGATCGTAGTTGGTGCGATTGCCGTTATAGCATACTTCTAGAATACATAGAGCATGTACAGCACACCGCTGCACGTATAGGGTCGGATAAGTGGCCCCGCGGTCAGCGAGGCAATTGCCTTGGGAACCTGATGTCAATACCATGCCAAGCAGAATGCGATGGCACGTCTGGTGAGCATCTGTACTCA
>CAZZJX010000116.1:0-5163 GCA_964654845.1 uncultured Dehalococcoidales bacterium | reverse complement strand
ATGTAGAATAGTATGGGCTCTCTGGGTTTTTTTTGCTCACCTAAAGGCACCGCTTGGAGAGCAGAGGGATTAGTCAAAATGATAGCAGCGAAGGAAACCTGGGAGGCAGTGCTTGGTAAACTCCAACTGCAGGTTACAAAGACGAATTATGATACATGGCTCGGGGGAACTGTTGGCCTGAGCTGCGAACATAACCAGTGTGTGGTGGGCGTGCCATCGCCATTTAACGTGGAGTGGTTGGAGAAGCGGCTGCGCTCTCTAATCAAAAAGACCCTCATGAACATCACCGAGCGGGACATTAATGTCAAGTTCCAGTTTCAGCAAATAGAGGAGAGCAATCCATCCCTTGCCAAATACAAGAAGCGTTCGTCAGGCTTTAATCCTAAGTACACCTTCGACTCTTTCATAATAGGCAATTGTAATTGTCTAGCTCACGCTGCTGCCGTGGGGGTAGCGGAGAAACCTGGTTCAGTCTATAACCCCCTATTTATCTATGGTGGTGTTGGGTTGGGAAAGACTCACCTGCTGCATGCCATAGGAAACCTGGCCTCCCAAAGCAATCTTCGAGTGCTTTATGTCAGTACAGAGCAATTTACTAACGATTTCATAAGAGCGATTAAGGAGAGGAAGACAGAGGAGTTTCGCCAAAAGTATCGGGGTGTTGATGTACTGTTAATCGACGATGTCCAGTTTATCATCGGTAAGGAACAGACCCAGGAAGGGTTCTTCCATACCTTTAATGACCTGCACAATGGAAATCACCAGATTGTAGTTACAAGTGACCGTTCACCGAAAGATATGCCCTTACTTGAAGACCGATTGCGATCCCGCTTTGAATGGGGGCTCATTGCCGATATCCAATCCCCTGATCTGGAGACTCGCTTTGCCATACTTGAAGTTAAGGCAGAGCAGATGAGGGCAGAAGTACCCAAAGAGGTTCTTGGCTTCATCACTCGTAAGGCCTACGACAACATTCGGGATTTAGAGGGTTCACTGAATCGTATTATTGCCTTTTCCAAGCTTGCCAAAGCTCCCATCACCATTGAGTTGGCGATCAAAGCTCTGGCAAATAACTCCAACAATTCCACCCATCGTGCTTCTAGCCCCTTGTTCATCATCGATGCTGTGGCCAAATACTTTGACCTCACTCAAGATGCTTTGAAAGGGAGAGCTAGGGATAGGCAAACTGCCCTGGCACGCCATATCGCAGTTTATCTTATCAAGGAGGAGACAGACCGCTCCTTTGCTGATATTGGAAGGGAGTTGGGTGGAAGAGACCACTCAGTCATTCTTCGCAGCTACCAGAAAATATCCTCCGAGTCGGAGGACGACCATCAATTGCGTTCTGATATCCTTGAGATCAGAGAGAAGATACACCACAAAGCATCACGTAGTCGACCCGCGCTTTCTAAAGTAGGGCGTTAGTCGAATCGCGACAAGCCAGGGTTCAGGCAGTGAAGAGCGTATACTTGTATCAGATTTGACGCGCTATCTCCGCACCTTCATGAATTGCATACAGGGCATCTCGTGGCATTACGCAGTCTCCTATAGTGTAAAGCTCTGAAACCACATCCTTAATACTAGCGGCCAATTGGTTTTGGGACTTCATCCCCACGGCGAGAACCACAGTGTCGGCCTTCAAGAAAACGAGGTCACCGTTGAATGCCATGTAAGTACCATTCTCCTTGATCTCCACAAGCGGGCAATTTTGGAACATGTGCACCCCTTTCTCAATCAGCCTGTTTCTCAATTCGAGATAGAGGTTTCTTTCCATATCCCTGCCTAGCAAGGAGCGTGTTGTAAGGTAGACTTCTTTGCCCTGGTCGGCGAGTTGATCAGCGATCTCCATCCCGAGATATCGACCTCCGACTACCACCACCCTTTTGCCAACTTTAGCCTTGCCCAGAACCACATCGACTGCCTGAACTACATTCTTTCCATCGGCACCCTCGACATCTAATGTCTGAGGCACCGCTCCGGTGGCTACCACCACAGCATCGGGTTTTGCCTCCTTTACCATCTCGGGTGTGACTTCAGTGTTTAGCTTCACCGTGACCTTAGCCTTGTTCAAACCCCGTTCCAGATAGGCAAGGAGCGGGAAGTAGTCATCCGTCTTTTGTGGCTGCCGGCTAGCGATGTACCATTGCCCTCCAAGTTTATCACTGGCTTCGTATAGGACAACCTCGTGTCCCCGCTCGGCGAGAGTCCTTGCTGCCTCCATGCCAGCTAACCCGCCACCGGCAACCATCACCTTCTTTGGAGAAGTGGTGGTAGTCAGGGCAAATTCCCGCTCCCTTTGCTTGGCTGGATTAACGGTGCATGGAATACCGTAGGTCAACACATAGTTTAGGTGGGGGCGAAGGTTGAAGCAATTAAGGCAGTATACACACGGGCGGATATCTTCAAACCGCCCTTCCTTAGCTTTATTGGATAGTTCGGGGTCAGCCATTAATCCTCTTGCTATGGCAATGAAGTCTGCTTTCCCCTGGCGCAGAACTTCTTCAGCGTAAATAGGGTCACTCAACTTTCCTACAGCTATAACGGGGACTTTGACCGCCTTTTTTATAGCTTCAGCATCGGAAACTAGAGTCCCCTTGGGGAACAGGAAGCTAGGATACTGCCACTGGATGGAACCCTGTTGGCTGGCGGATATATGCAACGCGTCCGCCCCAGCGTCAACGAAAAGCGGTGCCTGGCGGGCACTATCCTTTATGTTTATTCCTCCCTCCATGTAGTCACTGCCACTTATCCTGAAGATAACGGGAAAATCTGGACCCACCTTCCTCCTGACCGCTTCGATAACCTCGCAAGCAAACCTGGCCCTTGTTTCAACACTCCCTCCATACTCATCTGTCCTTATATTATCCAGGGGGGAAAGAAACTGGCTTATTAGATATCCATGACCACCGTGGATTTCCACCGCATCGAAACCGGCCTCTTTTACTCTCCTCGCTGCTTCAGCAAAGGCTTCGACCAGACGTTTGATATCTTCCTTGGTAGCCTCATCGGGTGGGGTATTATCACGAACCCAGAGGGCTGCCCCGGCACCTTCCACGGTTGCGGCGTCCGTGACTCTCCGCAATCTCGGTATGGCAGAAGGCGCTATAGCCCTTACTGCGCTGGGATCGGGGGCGTTTTCCCTATATTGGGTAAGCAGTTTTCCATGGTGTACTATCTGAAAGGCCACTTTTGCGCCATTTTGGTGTACTGCATCAGATAGCTCTCTCAACTTGGGGATGAATTTGTCATCATACATTGAAGGGCGCCCTGGAGCCAGAGCGTCTTTTAGAATTAGGCTAGATTGGGCGATTATGAATCCCACACCTCCCTTTGCTCTCTCGACATAATAATCTATGACCTTGTCGGTGATCTCACCTTCAGGACCGTGGCCAGCAGTGCCGGCCGGAGCCATAACGATACGGTTCTTCACCTCCATTTTCCCGATAGTACCTGGCTCGAATAGCTTGGTTAGCTGAGTCATGACGTCTCCTTTCTCGTAAAAGTAAGTATATCCATTAGGGAATTGATATCAGACAAAGATTCCAGGTGTGAAACCATCTCCATGCACGTTTGCACATCTCGGGCGGGAAGAATTAAAGAGGCACAATCCCAGTACTTGGCGCATACGTCGTCCCAGCTCATGGGGTTGGATGCGGAGCCTTTTGGGGAATTTTGCCTGCGTGAAAATGTCCTGCCATCTCGCAGCTTTATCACCACTTCTGAGCCCAACACGGCCGACAAATCACTGGCTAACTCCGGGGAATCAACATATCTGACTGTGGGGATGATTTGCTGAACTTCGGGCTGCCTAACCCTTTCATCGGTAAAATCCTGCAAACCTACTTCACCATCAAGGAGAGCTCTAGCGACACAATAGTTCATACTGAACTTCCCCTCTAAGGCGGTTTGAGGGCGGGAGTGAAAAGCAACGGAAGGTATAACTGGACCCGTTCTTACCTCTATCTCATCCACCTCTTCCGGTTTGATGTTGTGCTCTTTCCTCAGTTGCAGGACAATTTCTATGCTGGTATGGGTGTCGGCGCAGGAGGGCCAGGGCTTCGTTGCTGCACTGGAGACAATATCGTATCTCTCGCCCAGGCCTTCTCCGATTTTCGATAGCTCGAGGTCGACCCCGCCACCCAGAACCTTACAGTAACCTTGAGGAGCCTCTAGGATACTTTTATCGGCAGTAAACCCTCGTTGGGCTAGCAGTGCTGCTACTATGCCATTTCTGGCTGCATTGCCAGCATGGAGTGGTTTGGTCATCGTGCCGATGTTCTGCTTTAGCCCGCCCGCAAGAGAGGCGGCAATACCTATGGCCGTCCTGGTTTCTTCGATGTCCAGCTTCAGTAGCTTGGCAGCGGCAGAGACAGCACCGATAGTTCCCATCGTGCCAGTCATGTGCCACCCTATCATATAATGTCGAAGACAGACCGGGCCAATTTTGGTTGCAGCCTCAAAACCAGTAATATAAGAGAGCAGAATGTCCTTGCCTGAGGCTTGATGTTTCTCCCCTAGGGCTAGGACGGCAGGCAGGATCGCAACTGAAGGATGGCCACCAAATGGGACACACCAATCGTCATAGTCCAAGGCGTGAGCGATTGTGCCATTAACCCAGGCAGCTTGTGACGCTAGGGTTCTAAAGCCCCCACCAATGACCCCTGCCTCAGGTCTGCTCTCCTCTTCATTGACATATTCGGTAATCAGCTTACTTACTGGCTCATTACAGCCTGCCAGGGCCACACCCAATGTGTCGAGGATTAGCTTCTTGGCGACATCTACCGCTTCGTCGGGTATTTGCTCATATTTGGTATCTACTATATAGCCAGCTATTTTCTCCGTGCTCACCTGATCCTCCTATCCCCTCTACTTTCCTAAGGATCAAAGCTTGACACCTGCGAGTCTGTGAAGAGGTTAGGATGAACCATCTATTTAGGCTTAATTACTACGGCCATCAGTTCTGTTAGGTCCGTCAATTCCTCTAGGTTCTCCATCAAATGCAGCGAGCGCTCGACATCCTTAGGGGATAGCACCAACTGGGCGCAGTCCTTGTATTTGGATACCAGTTCCTCATAGGTGGGAGGCGATTGTGGAGAACCTTTGGGTGCATCGGCCTTTTGGCTGAACTCGCGCCCGTCGGTTAGCCTAATGGTCACGCTTGAT
>CAZZJX010000115.1:0-5213 GCA_964654845.1 uncultured Dehalococcoidales bacterium | reverse complement strand
ACCCTCACCGGTATCTGGCAGAGCTTCTCGATCAAATGCTTGCCTACCAGAGCAGCATGATAGGAGGTGCCACAAACTGGGATGAAAACATCTGTTATCCTTCCGTATGTATTTATCCCCAGATCTACCTGGGGCTCTATCGTCCAGATACGTCCCCTGAGAGTATCTTGGATCACTCTGGGTTGTTCGTGGATTTCCTTCAGCATGTAGTGCTCATATCCACCCTTCTGAGTGTCCTCTGCGCTCCAGGTAATCCTATGCTCCTCCCTGCTTAGTCCCTCGCCATTGTTAGTGATTCTTATTCCTTCTTTGGTGATGAGTCCAACATCCTCATCCTCGAAATAAATGACTCTATCCGTATAATCCAACACCGCTGGCACATCTGAAGCGATGAAGTACTCCCCATCTCCCACACCCACTATGAGAGGGCTTCCCCTCCTTGCCACAGCTAGTCCACTGCAATCAGCATGAAGCACGATGAGGGCATAAGAGCCCTCTATATCGAACAGGGCTCTCTTCACTGCCTGATTAAGATCGCCATGAAAATACTTCTCGATAAGGTGAGGTATTACTTCAGTATCTGTTTCGGATCGAAAAACATGCCCCTCCTCGGTCAGTTTTTCTCTCAGCGCTTGGTAATTATCGATTACCCCATTATGAACCACGGCGATTTTCCCAGCGCAGTCAAGATGAGGGTGAGCATTCGGCTGAGAAGGCTTGCCATGAGTCGCCCATCGAGTGTGCCCTATGCCTACTTGACCACCGTTGCGGGGCAAAGTCAGCTCCAGGTGGCCAATCCTTCCTACGTCTTTATATACGTGAACGCCGCTATTGACCACGGCGACTCCACAGGAATCGTAGCCTCGATATTCCAACTTCTTCAGTGAGTTGACCAAGATAGGCTGAGCATCCCTTTTTCCAATATAGCCAACGATACCGCACATGGTCGATTTATTAACTCCCTGCTGATTGGAATCCTATCGGTTCATACCACCAGGCCTAGATCTGGCACATTCTTATTGAGCACCTTCAACGCACTTATCCGAGTGTGAGTGCCTATGGCAACACCCGGCTGGACTATCACGTTGTCCTCTATAGTAGATTGTTCCCCTATCATCGCTCCCATCTCTACCTGATGATATTCATCATCAATTTTGATCTCGGTCTGACCGCTGCGGGCGACAAAATGTCCTGCAATGGTGCAACCGCTGTCTATAATAGAGTCATGTACAATGGAGCCAGTGCCAATCTCCACACCGTCTCCGATCACAGAGTTCCTGATTTCGGAGAAGGCCGCCACTGATGAATTGTCTCCAATAGTGGTAGCAGGCAGAATGCAGACGCTGGGTCCGATCTCACAGTTCTCCCCGATAACCACCGGACCCACTATGTAAGAGTTCCCCCTAATGATGCTATCTTTCCCCACAGTGACCTGATGTTTTATGGTGACGCCCCTTTCAATGGTCCCTCCGATGTGGGCAGGAACTATCTCCACGGCTATGTTGTTTAACTTCAATATATCCCAGGGATAGACAACATCGAGCCAAGTGCCCTTTGTCTCCTGAGCCCTTAACTCATACCCCTGGCCAATCATGTTCTGAAGGACAGCAGTGACTTCAGTCTCAAGGTCAATGAATTCAAATATTTCCCTGGTGAATATATAAATACCTGTATTGACTAATTGCGTTACAGGCTCTTTGGGCTTTTCTATTATTTGTTGGATCACTCCATCCCGGGCGACGATAACTCCATACTTGGTGGCATTCTCTTGCTGTATCGCCAGTACGGTATTCGGTAGAGCGCTCCCGAGGGAAGCGATGGCATCGTGGCCTACGATGTTATCACCTGACAAGACTAGGAATTTATCTTGAGCCAGGTCTCGGGCTTGCATTAGGGCATGAGCGGTGCCCAGTTGTTGCTCTTGAAAAACATATTCGACTTGAACATCGAATCGCTTCCCCGAGCCAACGAAATCCAACACCTGCTCCTTCATGTAACCAACCACAATCACGATATCCCGGATGCCCACTAGCGCAAGAGCCTCAATAACGTATTGCAGTATTGGCTTATTGGCTATAGGGATCATTACTTTGGGTTTGGAAGAAGTAAATGGCCTCAGCCTCTGTCCCTCTCCAGCGGCGAGGATGATAGCTTGTTTCATATCACTTGTTGCCCCCGCTCCTGTGATTGCAATTGCGCGCCCCTCCTCGGGGCTCCTTTAGAATATCCTTGAATTTGGCAGCACTACACCGCTGGCCACTGCCCCTGGACCTATATAGGTATGGCTGCCGATCATACTGCCGACGTCGAGGCAAGCATTGATGCCGGTCTGAACGCCATCCCCCACGATAGCCCCTAGTTTGTGCCCACCGGTATCGATACCAGCTGCCGATACGTTCTTCTTGTCCAACCTTAAGTTCGCCACCTTAGTGCCGGCACCAAAATTGCAGCCCTCACCGATAACGCTGTCTCCTACATAATTGTGATGTGGGATCTTGGTGTTACGCACAATGACAGACCTTTTTATCTCCACAGCGCTACCGATGTGGCAACCATCGCCTATCGAGGTACCGGGGCGGATATAACAGTTAGGACCTATCTCACAACCTTCCCCGATGGCCGCTGGGCCAGCTATATATGAGTTCGCCCTGACCACTGTGTTTCTACCGATTGAAACCAAGCCGTTTACGACCACGTTTTGCTCAACCATGCCAAAATTTTGCGGCTCAATCCGCTGCAATAAAGATTCATTTGCTTCGAGAAGATCCCAGGGGTAACTTACGTCTAGCCATCCGTCGATCTTCTCATAAGATATGTAAAACCCTTCATCTATCAATAGTTGTAGGGAATCGGTTATCTCGTATTCCCCCCTTGGGGATCTTTCAGTCCTACCGATAGCACCGAATATGTCAA
Source organism: uncultured Dehalococcoidales bacterium (assembly GCA_964654845.1). Classification (GTDB taxonomy): domain Bacteria; phylum Chloroflexota; class Dehalococcoidia; order E44-bin15; family E44-bin15; genus DAOUVR01. Next base: position 2,300 of record CAZZJX010000115.1, on the reverse strand, counting down.
GAGTGAGGAGATACATGCCGGCATTTGCCAAATTCGACGGGGCAGTTTTCACCTTTTCATGAATACGCACCACTCTGTCCCCCTCTATCTCCACTAGCCCCAGGGCTCCGCCATCCTCAACCTCGGTCACGCTCAAGACAATGTCATCCCTTGCCAACAGCTTGCGCATTTCTTTCTCTCCGATCAGGACGTCGCCATTTAGCAGCAGGAACTTATGACTAACCAACCGCTCCACACTGCTCAGGGCATCGGCCGTACCAAGCTGTTTCCTCTGGGTGGTGTACTCAATGCTAACTCCCCATTTTCCGCCATTCCCAAAGTAGTCGCGAACCGTCTCACCATGGTAGCCAACGACAAAGATAAACTCAGTGATCCCGGCAGCTTTTGCTGCAATCAACAAATGCTCCGCGATCGGTTTATTTGCTATCGGCAACATCACCTTAGGCCTGGTATAAGTAAGAGGATGCATCCTTGCTCCCTCGCCTGCGGCCAAGATAACTGCCTTCAATTCCGTTCACCGCTTAAAAAAACTCACCGCCACCTCAAGATTACCCCCGCATGGCGAATGTGAGAAAATAAAAAATATCTTAGGTATTGCATCAACTTGCCTCGGGTTTTGTCTCCGGTAGTGACGCCTGACTGCAGCCATATTATATCGATAGCACCATTTTACTAGCCTTCATTGGAGTGTCAATTGCATAAACCTAACGTATCCTCCAAGATTTCACCAGTAGTAGCAAAAATTACCATAGCTAATCCTGTTTTAAGCGTCTTCTGACCGCTTGTAGCTCCACAAAATGGCGAAATAATGGGTCCCACATCGAAGCCCAATGGCCAAAACAAAGGCCTCGTACCATCACCCCTGACAAGTGGCTCTTTCACTAGATATCCGAATCTCGCATTACAGCTCCGTCTGTCGTGTGGTAAAGCAGTAGAAAACCCTCCAGATTATTCTGGAGGAAAAATGAAGAAATATGGGGGAACAATGAGGAAATATTAAGATAATGCAGATTGACATATTAACAGACATCATTAAGAATAAGGCGACATTCGCTTGGGCAGGCGCTTGGACAAGACTCTAGGACTTGCTTTACGCAGGCCTTCGCTGGAACGGGAAGCGGTGGACTATATCATCTGTTCGGTTTCTAGTTGCGCTTCGCCTCACTTGTTCGGGGAGTAACGTAGGGAGTTAATTCGACTTGACGGACCGCAAAGGCTTCAGTGCCTATAGAGAGGTTCAAGCCGATGAAAAGCCATCGCTGGTGAGAATGCTCACTGCGGAGGAGGTAGCAAGCGTTCTGAACGTACATCCTGACACGGTAAGGAACTGGGGCGATCACGGGCTGGTGACGACCTACCGCATTGGTCCCCGCGGTGACCGAAGATTTAGATGGGAAGACATAAACAGCTTCCTCGAGTGTAAATGTGAGAGTCGAAACTTAGCGAAGCCACGCCGGGGTATGGTATTGATCGTCCACAATGACTATCGGATTGCAGACCCACTGCAAGACGCTGTTCGGAAGCAAGGGCATGAGGCTGTTTTGGTGGACAGTGGAGAGAGGGCCCTGGAGGAATTACAGAAGCAAGACTTTGCCCTGATCTTCCTGGATCTGGCATTACTCAGGTTGAGCGACGTGGATGTTCTGCGACAAATAAATGCAAAGGGCGTTAGAGCGGTAGTAGCCTTGGTTACAGGGCGAGAGGATGCTCCTATAGCTTTGGAGGCGATGTCGCTGGCGCCTTTCTTTTTTATTAGAAAACCTCTTGATATGATCGATATAATCGGCGTTATCCACGCAGTAATGGGTGAAAAGAACGAGGTGTCACGCCGATTTGTTGCAGGTTAACAAGAGGATTGAAAGAGCAACATTTGAACAGAGATCTCGAGTGAACAAAATCCTGACAACGCATCCTTGGCAGACGTTCAATTTCTAATTTACCGTAGCAGTCGTGTTTCCTCTTGGTATTGATGGTTTTTCTAGTTCCGCTTCATATGGTCTCCCCCCAAATTGCTTTTAGTAACTTCGCTAGTCCGCAGGCAGTGATTTAACATTTGTCCAAATTGTTCACCCAGGTCACAATTAGGCGGTTTGTTACGTTTGGGCTTGCCATCGAAGGGTCAACACCTGTTGGAGCCGTCATTTGCTATTTACACTTTTGGGGAGTAGGCCAAGCCCTTCTATTGGCTCAACAGAGATCAGATATCTTGACGTCTAATGTGGTGCGCTATATCATGGAGATAACAAAAAACAAGGGCAGGATGCGAAAAGGGAGTGCCTGCCTCACCGTTGTTTGCACCA
>CAZZJX010000114.1:0-5264 GCA_964654845.1 uncultured Dehalococcoidales bacterium | reverse complement strand
GCACAGGTCAGAGCACCATAGATGGCATCACCAGAGCCACTAATATCCTGTGGGCAGGAAAGAAGGTGGTCGTTTGCGGATATGGGTGGTGCGGAAGGGGAATCACAATGCGGGCAAGGGGAATGGGTGCCCACATAGTAGTAACCGAGGTCGATCCCATCCGTGCCCTGGAGGCGGTGATGGACGGCTACACGGTAATGCCCCTCCTCGAGGCAGCGAAGATTGGCGATATATTTATCACCGTCACCGGAGACATGCATATTATCGATAAAGCCCATTTTCTCGTGATGAAGGATGGCGCGATAGTAGCCAACAGCGGCCATTTCAATGTAGAGATTAACATCCCCGCCCTGGAGAAAATGGCACAGAAGAAGCGTCCTATCCGACCCTCCGTTGATGAGTACACACTGCCCGACGGCCGGCACATCTTCCTCCTCGCCGAGGGCCGGCTGATCAACCTCGCCGCCGCCGAGGGACATCCAGCCAGCGTTATGGACATGAGCTTTGCCAATCAGGCACTCTGTGTGGAGTATATGGTAAAAAGAGAGAAAGCTGAGCCCAGGGTTTATCCCGTGCCCAGGGAGATCGATAAGGAGATTGGCAGATTGAAGCTAGCCTCCATGGGGGTCACTATCGATACGCTAAGCGATGAGCAAAAGCGATACCTGGAGAGCTGGGAGGAAGGGACCTAGACTGTAAGTAGAAGAGGAGATAGTAATGACAACAACTTTTATGAGCGCACCGTCGATATTTCTCACCTCGGAGTCGGTTACTGAGGGGCATCCTGATAAGCTTTGTGACCAGATATCCGATGCCATCCTCGATCATATATTGGCGTGCGACCCGATGGCGAGAGTGGCATGCGAGACTGCTGCGACCACCGGCTTAGTCGTGGTTATGGGAGAGATTACCACCGACTGCTATGTAGAGATACAGGACATCGTTCGCAAGGTGCTGCGAGAGGTGGGCTATACCCGCGCTAAATACGGATTTGACTGCGACACCTGCGGCGTGATCGTCTCCATCAAGGAGCAGTCAAAGGATATCGCCATGGGCGTGAACAAATCACTTGAGGTAAGATCCAGTGAAACTAATAACGAGATAGAGTCTCTCGGTGCCGGCGACCAGGGGATGATGGTGGGGTTTGCCTGCAACGAAACCCCTGAACTCATGCCTCTCACCATCTCCCTAGCGCACAAGCTATGCAAGCGACTCGCTGAGGTGAGAAAGGACGGTTCCCTGCGCTATCTCCGCCCCGATGGAAAGTCTCAGGTAACAGTGGAGTATTCACATGGGATCCCGCAGCGGATCGATAGCGTGGTCATCGGCGCTCAGCATGACCCCGCCGTCAGCCACGATGTCATCGAGCGCGATGTCATCGAGCATGTGGTCAAGGCCGTGATCCCATCTTCCCTATTAGATAAAAAAACAAAGTATTATGTCAACGCTACGGGGCGCTTCGTCACTGGAGGGCCAATGGGCGATTCTGGGCGCACCGTGCGAAAGATACTAGTCGATACCTATGGCGGCATCGCCAGGCATGGCGGTGGCTCTTTCTCAGGCAAGGATCCCACCAAAGTAGACCGCTCCGCAGCCTATGCAGCCAGGTATGTCGCCAAGAACGTGGTGGCCGCCGGCCTGGCCGATCGGCTTGAGCTCCAGGTCTCTTATGCCATCGGAATAGCACGGCCTCTCTCCATCTGTATAGAGTCATTCGGCACGGGAAAGGTTGATGATCAGATTATCATCGACCTGATAAATAAGCACTTCGACCTTAGACCAGGAGCAATTATTGAGTCTATGAAGTTACGCCGTCCCATCTACAGGCAAACCGCCACCTACGGCCATTTTGGTCGCACCGATATCGATGTCCCATGGGAGAAGACTGATAAGGCAGCCGTGCTCAGGTCAGAGGCAGGGCTCAAGTGATGGGAAGTTGACGAAAGCAATCCAAACAGCTAAAGTGACGGACGCAAAGTTGGAGCAAAGCATGCTGGGCTCTACGGAATTACGGTGATAGGCTGAAGATGAAAGCAGTAATTCTTGTCGGCGGTGAGGGTACCAGGCTCAGGCCCCTTACCCTCAACAGACCAAAGCCTATGGTACCCATTTTGAACCGGCCATTTCTGGAGCACATGATCAACTACCTCAATGGTCATGGTATTGACGATATCATCCTGGCTCTATGCTACCTTCCCGACCATATTCAGAAGTACTTTGGCGATGGCAGTGACTTCGGAGTAAGACTGACATGTGTAACGGAGAGCCCGCCGCTCGGCACAGCGGGGGCTGTAAAAAACGTTGAGCAGCACCTTGACGAGACTTTCTTCGTGTTCAATGGCGATGTATTTACCGATCTCGACCTTACCCGAATGATGGAATTCCATCAGGAGAGGAGGGCAAAGGTCACTATCGCCCTAACTCCGGTGGAGAATCCCAGCATCTATGGAGTAGTGGAGGCAGATGCCAACAGCAGAGTTGAGCGCTTTGTAGAGAAGCCAAGCCCAGAAGAGGTCACCACCAATATGATTAACGCCGGCATCTATATCATTGAGCCTGGAGCACTAGAATCCATCCCATCCCAGAGTTTTTGCATGTTCGAAAGAGAAGTTTTTCCCAAGCTTGTGGAAACGGGCGATCCCGTATACAGCTACGCTTCCGATGCCTATTGGATCGATATCGGCTCCCATGAGAAATATCTAAAGCTTCACTATGACCTACTCAGGGGAAAGACAGCGAAATCCTTTCCTAGCAAAGGGATACAGGTTGATGGTGACTGCGATATACATTCTAAGGCCGAGCTTAAGGGTCCAATAATAATAGGCACAAATTGCGTCATTGGACCCAGGGTGCAGGTGAAGGGACCATCCGTTATCGGCCCCAATTGCCATATTGGAGCTGATAGCATCGTCGATGGTGCCGTCGTCTGGGAAAATACCAACTTCGGTCAGGGTGTTTCAGCGAGAGAGTGTGTAATCGCCGAAAATGTACATGTAGGAGACCGAAGCCAGATTATGAAAGGCGCCGTTCTGGGAGATAATGTGGTAGTGGGAGCTGGCAAGAGAATAGATCGGGATACTAAGCTTGGGGCAGACGATCCTCTTTATCAGCCTTCTAATGCTGTGTTAGGGAGATAAATATGCGAGTATTAATCACTGGAGTTACCGGGATGGCAGGCAGCCATCTGGCCGAATATTTACTGAATATCGAAGGCTTGGAAATATACGGCACCTATCGATGGCGCAGCAGAGTGGATAACCTTGATGACTTAAGAAAAGCGGGGAAGGTGAATATCATCACCGGCGGTTTTGAATCGATGCTGCACGAGCGAACCGACACATCGAAACTCAACCTCATAGAGGCCGACATAACTGATTCCTTCTCTATGAAATGGGTGATCGGCGCGGTGAAACCGGACCGAATCTTCCACCTTGCTGCACAAAGCTATGTCCACGCCTCATGGGGTGCCCCAGCGGAAACCCTCCACACAAATATCATCGGTGAGGTGAACCTCCTGGAGGCAGTGCGTTCAGCGGGGATCGATCCCATAATACATATTGCAGGCTCATCCGAGGAGTATGGCCTTGTCCTACCCGACGAGCTACCGGTAAAAGAGACCAACCCCCTTCGGCCGTTAAGCCCTTACGGGGTGAGTAAGGCGACCCAGGAGATGATAGCCTACCAATACTTCATGAGCTACGGACTGAAAAGCGTTATTACGCGGGCGTTCAACCATGAGGGGCCAAGGAGAGGGGAGGTTTTTGTCACCTCCAACCTGGCGAAGCAGATCGTTGAGGTCGAGAAGGGGCTAAAGCCTCCAATACTCTATGTCGGTGACCTCTCCAGTGTGCGAGACTGGTCCGACGTGCGTGATGTTATCAAAGCGTATTGGCTGGTAACAGAAATGGGCACCCCCGGGGAGGTTTATAACATCGGTAGCGGTGTAGGTAGAGAGGTGAGGGAGATGCTGGATATGCTTCTGGGGATGAGCAATGTGGATATCGAAGTCGAGGTGGATCATGCACGGCTCCGCCCTTCCGACGTTAAGGTGCTTGTTTGCGATTCTACCAGGTTTCGGAAACTAACCGGATGGAAGCCTCAGATCCCCTTCGACAAGACCTTGAGAGACCTCCTGGACTACTGGCGAGAGAGGGTTTGAATTTGTCGATTCCCATCAAATTTGGCACCGACGGCTGGCGAGGAGTCATCGCCGAGGACTTTACCTTTGAAAACGTACGGTTCTGCGCTCAGGGCGCGGCTGATTACCTTAAGGATGCTGGTCTAGCTCATCGGGGCCTCGTTGTGGGCTATGATACCAGATTTGCCTCTGAGGACTTCGCTGCCGCAGTCGCCGAGGTCGCCGCAGCCAACGGAATCAAGGTTTATCTCTGTCAAAAGGCTACCCCTACCCAAACAGTCAGTTACGCTATCCTAACGCACAAAGCTGGCGGAGCCATCATCATCACCGCTAGCCATAATCCCGGATCATGGAACGGCTTTAAATACAAGGGTGACCAGGCCTCCAGCGCCTCTCCAGAGATACTGACCCAGCTTGAAAAATACATCTCCAAGGTTCAGGCGAGTGGTACGGTAAAACAGATGCCACTGGATAAGGCAATAAAGGCCGGAATAGTAGAGACGTTCGATCCCTCCCCCTCCTATCTTCATCAACTCGGAGAGCTGGTCGACCTGGAAATGTTACGCCACAGTGGGCTAAAGGTGATGGTGGACTCGATGTATGGAGCAGGGGCAGGATATTTTAACACCATACTTGGAGGAGTCGCCACTGAGGTCATCGAACTCCACGGTGAAAGAAATCCGCTTTTCCCGGGCATCCAGCCCGAGCCCATAGCCTCAAACCTAGCCGAGCTCTGCGCCACGGTAAAAGAAAAAGGGGCCAGCGTTGGTCTAGCCACAGATGGCGACGCCGACCGCATAGGCATTGTAGACGAGAAAGGGAACTTTCTCACCACGCTTAATGTATTTGCTCTGCTTGCGCTTTACCTTCTGGAGGTTCGTGGACTGCGGGGAGCCATGATAAAAACAATAACATCGAGCGCTATGCTTTACCGATTGGGGGAGCTTTATGGGGTACCAGTATATGAAACGCCTGTTGGCTTCAAGTACATAGCGCCAAAGATGATTGCCGAGGATGCGTTGATCGGAGGTGAGGAGAGCGGTGGCTTCGCCTTCCGCGGCCACATCCCGGAGCGAGATGGCATCCTCTCTGGACTGTTCTTCCTCGACCTAATGATCAGGCAGCA
>CAZZJX010000113.1:0-5299 GCA_964654845.1 uncultured Dehalococcoidales bacterium | reverse complement strand
TGGCTGACCCCGAGGCTACTCACCCTGCCTATATCGCCAGGCATCTCTTCGATACTGACATCACACAGACCCCAAATCTGGTCGCTACTGCCTACGGTAATAAGAGCGCAGCCAGGTTGCTTCTGGTCAAAGGAGCGGTCGATTACGTGGTACGTGACGGGGAGATTCTGGAAACGGTGGATGAACCGGACGTGCCTGCGTTGGAGGCTGTCGGTGGGACGGGCGATACCATTACCGGCCTGGTCTCTGCTTTTGTATACGCCGGCCTGGAGCTACACCAAGCAGCCATAATCGCAGCTAAGGCAAATCGCATGGCGGGGAAGTTTGCCCAGGCCACCCCAGCTATGAAGGTTGGGCAAATCATAGATCAGTTCCCCGCTGTGTTCAAGGAACACCTTTGTCAGTGGAGCGGGGTCTGCTACACGGAAGGAGGAATCGATGACTGAGGTCGATGCTCGCGGGCTGTCCTGCCCGATGCCGGTGATAAAAACCAAAAACGCCCTGGAGAGCATAGAGGAAGGGGAAATTGTGGTCATTATTGATGACGCCACCGCCCGTGACAACGTGTTGCGCCTGGCGAAGAGCAAAGGGTGCACTATCTCTGAGGAGAGAAAGGGGGATGACTTTTATCTAACTCTGACTAAGAGTCGATAAAGGCGGAGAGCGATGGAACCGCGATGCAACATATGCATAACGTTGTGTGGCTCCAGCCGAGGTGCTATGATGGATTCAGCTACTATTGGCGCTCTGTATAATTCAGGGAGGATGAAATGGACGATAAGGTAAGGCCGAGGCTCACTGAGACCGTTCGTGGAGCGGGTTGAGCCTGCAAGATAGGGCCAGGGGACCTGGCTCAAGCGCTGAGCGGCCTGCCTCTCATCTCTCACCCAAACCTGGTCGTGGGTATGGAGAGGGCTGAGGATGCCGGGGTATATAAGCTGAGTGACGAGCTAGCTATCGTTGAGACCCTCGACTTCTTTACTCCCATTGTAGATGACCCTTACACCTTTGGGCAGATCGCCGCCGCTAACGCCCTCAGCGATGTCTATGCAATGGGAGGCAGACCTCTTACCGCGATGAATATCGTCTGCTTCCCGATAAAGACGATGGATATATCGATATTGAGGGAAATCCTCGCCGGGGGGCTGGACAAGATGCGAGAAGCGGGGGTTACTATGGTGGGGGGGCATAGCGTTGAGGATCAGGAGTTGAAATATGGCATCTCCGTCACCGGCATCATCCACCCGGCGAAGGTAGTCCTCAATACCGGAGCCAGGACGGGTGACAAGCTCCTTTTAACCAAACCGCTGGGTACAGGGATAATCAATACTGCGCTCAAGGGCGGGATGGCAGACGAAGAGGCTGTTTCCAAAGCTATTAGGTGTATGGTCGCTCTCAATAGCAAGGCATCGGAGCTGATGCTGGAGGTAGGGGTCAACGCCTGCACCGATGTCACCGGCTTCGGACTTTTGGGGCATGCCTGTGAGATGGTTGAAGGTGCCGATTTCGGCATGGTAATCTACTCTGGTTTGGTCCCCTTTTTCCCTGAGGCGAAGGAGCTTGCTGAGATGGGTATGGTACCGGGTGGGCTGCACCGCAACAGGGAGTTTCGCATGAATATGGTTGACATAGGTAAGGAGGTCCCTGATTATCTGGTGGACATTTTCTTCGATCCTCAAACGTCGGGTGGGTTATTGATCTCCGTTCCCAGCGATAAGGGAGAGGAGCTACTTCAAAACCTGCACCGGCACGGGATAAATGAGGCAGCAATCATTGGAGAGGTTTTGGCAGAACCCCAAGGGAGGATTATTGTTCGGGAGTGAAGTATGTCCCTCGTCTTAGGTACGGCAGGCCACGTAGACCATGGGAAGTCGGTCCTGGTTGAGGCCCTGACCGGGATTGACCCCGACAGATTGCAGGAGGAGAAGGAGCGTGGCTTGACCATCGACCTTGGCTTTGCCTGGCTAACGCTGCCCAGCGGTCGAGAGGTCGGCATTGTGGACGTCCCCGGACATGAACATTTCATCAACAACATGCTTGCCGGCGTCGGAGGCATCGATGTCGCCCTGCTTATAGTCGCCGCCGATGAAGGGGTTATGCCCCAGACCAGGGAGCACCTGGCCATCCTCGACCTGCTTCAGGTAGACAGGGGCATTGCAGTAATCACCAAGAAGGACCTGGTGGATGAGGAACTGCTGGAGTTGGTGACATTAGAGGTGAGTGAGGTATTGTCAGGCACTACCCTGGATCAAGCCCCGATTATCGCTGTCTCCGCATTGACCGGTGAGGGCTTGCCCGAACTGGTCTCCACCATTGATCAGATTTTAGATTCCGCCACACCCAAGAAGGACATCGACAGACCAAGGCTCCCCATAGACCGTGTCTTTACCATGGCTGGCTTTGGCACAGTGGTTACCGGAACCCTGGTCGATGGGTCACTATCCCAGGGGCAAGAGGTAGAGATCCTGCCCCCCGGAGTGCGGGTACGCATACGCGGGCTGCAATCACACAAGCGGAAGATCGATATCGCTTCTCCCGGCAACCGCGTAGCGGCTAACCTGGCTGGCATCGCCACCAGTGAGCTGAAGCGTGGCGACGTGGTGACCACCCCCGGTTGGCTCACTCCCGCCAGAGCGTTCGACGTTAAGCTACACCTGCTGTCCTCCGCACCCCGTCCCCTGCCCCATAATGCTACCGTAACCTTTCACCACGGAGCCGCCGAGACACTGGGCAAGGTACGCCTGCTGGAGAGGGACAAGATTGAGCCTGGGGAAACAACCTGGGCCCAGTTTCTGCTTGCTGAGCCCATCGCCGCGGTGAAGGAAGACCGGTTCATCATTCGCTCCCCGCAAGAGACCCTTGGCGGGGGGCTTATCGTTGGCCCCAGGGCAAAGCGTCACCGCCGCTTTCGGCCCGATATCATTAAAGGATTAGCAACCAGGGAGAGGGGCACCACTGAACAGATAGTGCTGGCCATTATACAGGAAGAAGAGCCTCTCGAGCTGGAAAAGTTGCTCACCCTTTCAAACTTGACACGAGCGGAAGCGCAGGAGGCCTTAGAATCACTGGCCGCTCAGAAGAAGATTACGGCATTGGGAGACATGAAACTACTTTTTTCGGCCCAGGGCTGGGAAAAGCTGGCAGGGGAAGCAACGCAGGCTGTCCAGAGATACCACCAGCAATTCCCTCTTCGCCACGGCCCTCCTAAAGAGGAACTAAGAGGCAAGCTAAAGACTCCCGCCAAATTCTTTCACCACGCCTTGGAACAGCTCGTTCGAGATGGCAGCCTGGTTGAGGTTGGACCAACGGTGCACCTGCCCGACCACAAGCCTCAACCTACCACCGAACAGCAGGCAGGGGTCGATACTTTCCTGGAGAGGTTGGCACAGAATCCCTATTTACCGACCCTCGATCCGCTACCTGAGCCAGACATGCTCAATCTTCTTCTAGAGGAGCGTAAGTTAATCAAGGTAAGCGATGACGTGATCTTCCTCACCTCTGCCTACGATAAGATGGTGGAAGAGATAGTCGCCCATATAAGGTCCCAGGGCAAGGTAACGGTGGCCGAGGTCCGCGACCTGTTCCACACCAGTCGCAAATATGCCCTGGCCCTGATGGAATACCTGGACAGACAAAAAATAACCCGCCGCATCGGTGATGAGCGGGTGTTGAGATAGGTCGTGGCGGGAGCGCATAGGAGTCGAACCTACCATAGACACCGCAGGGTGCCTAGCAACGGATTTGAAGTCCGCGGAGCCCACCGGGACCCATCCGCTCCCAAATATGATACCAAACCCCTTTTATAAATGCTCTGGCTGCACTTGAGATAGCGAACCACGCTTATTCAATAGCCGTGCAACGCAACTATACACTAATATGCTACCATAACCTGCTGTGTAGCACAATTCTTAAAGCTGCATTCCATCGCATTTTTCATAGCCGCAAATACCTGAAGCAGTTAGACGGAGAGGGAAATTTCACCCTCACCCCTGCCCTCTCCCGTCAAGGGAGAGGGAGTTGAAAAATGTAGTTGCCCAATTCATTGGGCGCGATTTAGTGGGCGGATGGGTGGGTCAAAATGACACGGACGACGCGAAGCAGGTATAATGAGGAAGGGTATTTCACCAACCACACGAACGGCCACACCCGCTACACCAGTTGAACTATAAGCATATCTGGGAGGACAGCCAATGAAGCGTTTATGGACGCCCTGGCGCAGGGAGTATATCACAGGTGAACAGCCGGCAGGGTGCCTGTTTTGCCTCAAAAAGCAAGACCCTGTAGAGAAGGATAAAGAAAACTATATCCTCCATCGTGGCCCCACCTGCTTCGTTTTGCTCAACCTTTTCCCCTACACCAACGGTCACCTGATGATTGCCCCCTACCAGCACGTTGATAGCATTGAGTTAGTGGATGGTGATTCGCTCCACGAGATGAGCGCCCTCACCCAGGCGAGTGTAGCCGCACTGAAAAGAGCCCTATCGCCAGCAGGCTTCAATATCGGCATGAACGTAGGAAAGGTTGCCGGTGCAGGCGTCCCCGATCACGTCCATATCCACGTCGTGCCCAGGTGGCAGGGTGACGCAAATTTCATGTCTGTACTTGCTGAAACCAGGCTGATCCCCGAGACCCTTGATGAAACCTATGAAAAGCTGCTTCCCCTATTGCGCGAGGAGATATCTGGTAAGGCTGCCTGAAAACGTCCGCACCTCGAGCCCCTCTGCTTAGATTTAGGCTGTTCAAAAATGTAGTTACCCATCCTTCCGTAGGATCTTCGATCTTTGAAGGATTGTGCGATTCTGCCTGATCCTTCCGCTGAAGGACAGGCAACTACAGTTACAGCTGGTGACGAGCGGTAACAAACAACAAAAAGGAGTGAATCGCAGACTGTTCGTGGTGAGCACCCATCCATTCGTGGTGAGCCTGTCGAACCATGAACGGCCCTTCGACATCCTTCCGCGGAAGGACAGGGCGAGCGGATTAAACAACACCCAACTGCCGGGGGTCTGGGGGTGTCCGCCAGTTGTATATTTATCCCCCCTCTCCTCGCCAGAGGCGAGTCGGTGTCGCCTGAGGCGACCCTCAGGAGACCTTTGGAGACTTGAGGAGAGGGGGTAAGGTGATCAACCCCTCAGGCCGGGTGGGCGTGTCAAATGACAGTCACGCTGCGAAGCAGGTATAATGGGCAGAAGATAACGCATCACAAATAATACAAAAAATGGCAGAGGCAGGGCGATTGTGCTAAAATGTGATGGACATGGTGGGCGTGGCCTAGTGGTTAAGGCGCCAGGTTGTGGCC
>CAZZJX010000112.1:0-5302 GCA_964654845.1 uncultured Dehalococcoidales bacterium | reverse complement strand
CGTTAGGGCGTCAATTATTCTGGCATCTCCTACCACCATGCCTACCCGCCAGCCAGTCATATTGTAGGTCTTAGAGAGAGAGTGAAATTCTACGCCAATATCCCTCGCTCCCGGCACTTGCATAAAGCTCACCGGGCGATAGCCATCAAAGGTTACTTCAGTGTAGGGTCCATCATGGCACACAGCGATGTCATGTTTTTTAGCAAAGGCAACCACCCTCTCGAAGAAATCGAGGTCGGCCACTGCCGCTGTGGGGTTGTTGGGATAGTTAATCCATATCATTTTTGCCCTTTGCGCTATATCGGAAGGAATATTCTCAAGGTCTGGAAGAAAACCATGCTCCTCCACAAGCGGCAGATAGTACGAAGAACCACCGGCGAACATGGTGCCTATAGCATAGACAGGGTACGCTGGGTCTGGCACCAGGGCGATGTCGCCGGGGTCGATGAAGCATAAGGCGACATGCCCAACACCATCCTTGGCGCCGATGAGGGGCAGCACCTCAGTATCCGGGTCAAGAGTCACACCAAAGCGGTTTTTATACCAGTAAGCTATGGCATGGCGAAACTCAGGAAGCCCCTCAGACTCAGGGTAGCGCTGGTTCTCGGGCACATGGGCTTCCTGGCAAAGGCGCTCTATGACATGCGGCGGCGTAGGGATATCAGGATCACCTATTGCCAGGCTGATGACATCCTCTCCTTTTTTCTGCTTCTCGGCGATCTTCTTTGAGATCTCGACAAAGAGATAAGGGGGCAGGTTTTCGATGCGTTTTGCCGTTTGCATTTTCTACCCTAGTGTTTGTTACTATCCTAACTTTGCTTTTAACGCCTCGAGAACAGGCTCGTCCCATTTAGCTTGCTGCCAGGCACGAGCTCCGGAGATGTCAAGCTTTTCGACGTCAATCTTTGCCCCTTTAAAGTTGGCATCTTGAAGGTCGGTTTGTGCCAGGATTGCGCCAGTGAGGTCGGCACCGCCAAAATCTGTGCCCCTAAGCCGCGCTCTGGTCAAATTTGCGTACACCAGGCAAGCCCCCGACAGGTCGGCATCGGTCAAGTCGGCACCGTTCATGTTGGCATCTTTAAGATTGGCCCCGCTCAGGTCGCAATTCAGCATATCGGCCTGAACCAGGGTAGCCCCTGACAGGTCGGCATCGCACATTATCTCCCCTCGAAAATTGGCGCTAACCAGATTTGCCCCCGCCAGGTTTTTTCCTCCGGATTCACTCATTCAAGAAACCTCCAGACTATTTATATTCTAGCCTGACCATTGTAAGTTCACAGCTAATCAGGCCATTCTCCCAAGAACACCAGCTCCGCAGGGCCGCTGAGCATCACCTTGCTCACCCCATCCCAATCGACAGTGAGCGTCCCTCCTGGTAATGTCACATCCACATGGCTGTCTACGCGGTCATGAAGTCGGGCTGCCACGGTCACGGCACAGGCCCCACTGCCGCAGGACAGGGTTTCCCCTACCCCACGCTCCCAAACCTTAGCCACGATCTTCTTTCGGTCTGAGATATTTGCTACCTCAAAATTCACCCTTTGAGGAAAAGCAGGGTGGTTTTCCACCCTGGGACCAAGCTTCCAAAGGGGAAAGTCTGCCACCGGCTCCTCAAGGAGGCAGACAGCATGTGGATTACCCATAGATAGGCAGGTCAAAGGGAGTATCCTGTTTTCAACTTTAATGGGGTAATCCAGTATTATGTCAAGTTTCTCATCAACGAGCATTGGTATCTCATCAGCCTTGAGACCGGGCACTCCCATATCTACTTGAATCTGCTTACCCTGGGCTTGTACCTTTCTAACGCCCCCTTGCGTTTGTACTGTGAGCTCATTGGCATATCCCTTATCGATAGCATATCTGGTGATGCACCTCAGTCCATTGCCGCAGGCCTCAGCTTCTGATCCATCGGGGTTAAAGAAGCGCATATATAAATCGGCTACTTTTGAGGGCATGAACAAAATGAGCCCATCGGCGCCGATGCCAAAATGGCGGTCACACATAGATTTGGCAACGTGGGGCCAATCGCGCTCCGTATCAGCCTCGACCAGTACGAAATCATTGCCAGTAGCTTGCATTTTGGCGAATTTCATAGCTTGACCTTTTCTCTGTCCCCCAAGAATTCCTGCACCAGATACTGAATTGGCTTCTCAACTCCATTCCTTACATCGAACCAGTGGATCCTCTCATCTCTGGGACGGAACCAGGCATACTGGTGGCGGGCGAAGCGATGGGTCTCATATTTTATTCGCTGTACTACTGTATCCAGTTCAATCTCCCCTTGAAGGTAGTGACCGATCTGCTTGTAGCCCAGGCCTGACAGCGAGGGGAGATCGAGTGAGTAGCCCCGCTCCAGAAGTGCTTGAACCTCTTGAACCAGGCCTCGCTCAATCATGCTATCGACCCGGTCATCTATCCTGCGATATAAATCCTCCCTGGCGGTCGTGAGTCCAATCACAAAGGTTTGAAAACGTGGCTCGCTCCGTTGGAGTTGAGAGAAAGGGAGCCCTGTGATATAGCAAACCTCCAAAGCTCTTATCACCCGTCGTGCATTCCGGGGGTCGATTTTTCTTGCCGCATCGGCGTCGACCTGCTCCAGTTCCTTGTAGAGTGCCATATAGCCTTCACCTGCCGCCTTCTCCTCCAGGCTCCGCCTCAGTTCGGGGTCTGGCGCGGCTGAGGGGATTCTGAAGCCCCTTATCACTGCCTGAATGTAGAGGCCACTGCCCCCCACTAAAAGCGCCAGCCTTCCCCGCCTATTAATATCTTCCACCACCCGGTATGCCATCTCCTGATAAAGGGTGAGGCTGAAATCCTCGTCGGGGTCAACGACATCGATAAGGTGATGAGGGACAAGGGCACGCTCCTCAGGGCTCGGTTTTGCCGTCCCGATGTCCACATAACGATAAACCTGGCGACTGTCGGCGCTCACGATCTCCGCATCGAAAACCTGCGCCAGACGGATCGCCAGAGCACTCTTGCCAACAGCAGTGGGACCCACAATGGCGATAAGGCGGCTCATCTAGTTATTGCTGCGGACTGCTCTACAATACTAAGAAATTCCTCCGCTTTCAAGCTTGCCCCGCCTACCAAGGCGCCATCGATCTCGGGTTGTATGACGAATTCAAAGATATTGTCAGCAGTCACGCTCCCCCCGTATAGAATCCGTGTCTCAAGGGCTATCCCATCGCCGTAGAGCTGACTCAATGTTTTCCTGATTACTGCAATTGTGATATTCGCCTCCTCAGGTGTCGCAGCTCTACCAGTGCCAATGGCCCAAATCGGCTCATAAGCGATAACCAATCCTTGAGGCGATTCAATGCCCTTGAGCGCACCGTTGACCTGCCTGGTTACAACCTCCTCAGTCTTTCTTGCCTCCATTTCCTCAAGTTTTTCACCAAGGCAAAGGATAGGAGTTAATCCAGCCTTTAGCGCTGCGTGAACCTTTTTGTTCACTACCTCGTCGGTCTCACCAAAATACTGTCGGCGCTCGGAGTGTCCCAGGATGACGAATTCGCAAATTCCAGATAGCATCGAGGGGGAAACTTCCCCGGTATAGGCACCTTTCTCCTCGAAGTACATATTCTGTGCCCCCAGCTTGATGGATGAGCCCTGGAGGAGTTGCTTGATGGAAGCCAAGGAGATGAAAGGAGGGCAGATCACCTTTTCCACCCCTTCGATTATGTCAAGTCTCTCCTTCATCGCTTCCACCAAAGCTGAGGCTTCAGCTATGGTGGTGTTCATCTTCCAGTTGCCGGCAATTAATTGTGTTCTCATGTGGTTGTCCTAGGCGCCATATTTTCCCAGCTTAAGTGCATTTGCCAGAGCAAGTGGCATGATATCCGCACCAGGAAATCTCCCCAACGAACCTTTGGTGCAAGCACTCTCCGAGAACTCCTCCACCCCATCGGGGCGGCACCATTTGGAGCGCAGCAGAAAGGGAACAGGATGCCAGCTATGCCCTTTTAATACCGCTGGGGTTGAGTGGTCGGCGGTGACAACTATGACATCTGGATTAAGTCCGATAAGCCTGGGCAAGGCCCTATCTACCTCTTCGATAACCTTGACCTTTTGATCGAAGTCGCCGTCCTCGCCGGCCGTATCCGTTTCTTTCACATGTATAAAGAAGAAATCATAACTGTCGAAGTGCTGTTCAAATGTAGCGAACTCCTCCGCAATTGTGGTGCCTGTTGATAGAAGCTCCATGCCCACAACCTTGGCTAGTCCTCTATACATGGGGTAAGAGGCTATGGCAGCGGGCTTGAGGCTGAACACTTCACTCATTTTGGGGAAGTCGGGGTAGTGGGCAAAGCCACGCAGCAGAACCATGTTCGTCGGGTAGCGCTCAGCAAGCTTATCTCTTGCTTTAGCGATAAATTCATTAGCAACGTGGGCCGCTTTGGAAGCCTCCGTGGAAAGGGGAACGACCGCCTTGGGTGGCACTCCATCACGTTGGGGGTCAGAATCGCTCAACCCACTTGAGAGGTTCTCTCCACGGAAAATCACTACAAAGCGGTGTTCTCTTACCGGTGAGACAAGGACTGCTACACCATTAATGTTGATCTCATCCAAGAGCTGGCATAATTCGGTGCATTTATCGGTGGGAATCCGTCTTGCACGGCGATCGGTGATGATGCCGCTCCGGTCCAAGGTGCAGAAGTTGCCCCGGGCGGCAATGTCCCCCTTTTTAAGCTCGAAATCTATACCTATAGCGGCTAAAGCGCCTCGTCCTACGCTAAACCTTAGTGGGTCGTATCCAAATAGGGCGAGGTGGCCCGGTGCGCTGCCTGGGGTGATCCCTGCGCTTACCGGGTCCACCGTTCCGCAGATGCCTTCTTTTGCCAGCCTGTCGAGATTTGGCGTTTTGGCGGTCTCCAGCTCTGTTATACCCGTCTCGGTATGGGGCAGTCCTCCCAAGCCATCGAGAACGAGGAGCACAATCTTTGAAGGGGTGGCTCTAGCGAGCCCTGATATTTGTTCGAGGCTGATCATCAGATCTCCTTATCCTGGAGCACTGTAATCCCGGGCGTTGGTTGGCCCTCAAGAAATTTAAGCGAGGCTCCTCCACCTGTGGAGACATGGGTCATCTTGTCAACCAGTCCCAGTTCCTCTACAGCCTCAGCGGTTGAGCCGCCCCCAATGATAGTGGTAGCATCCAAGCCCGCCAGCAGATGTGCAATGGCTTCAGTCCCATTGGCGAACTTGGGGAACTCAAAGACTCCCACCGGTCCGTTCCAGACAACCGTTTTACTCTTGAGGAGCTTAGCTTCAAAAAGCGCAATACTACGTGGCCCGTTGTCCA
>CAZZJX010000111.1:0-5308 GCA_964654845.1 uncultured Dehalococcoidales bacterium | reverse complement strand
CTATTATCTCTCCTACAAGTCCTTCCTCTCCTATCTCAACAATTTCATAAACCTGGGAACCTTTCATATCATCAGCGACAACCAAAGGACCGGAAACTCTCCATATTCTACCCACGCCTTTAGCCTCCTACTCTTGCTGTCATTCTGCAGGATGCAGGGACAAAACAATCCCGGGAGTAACCGGAGACTGCTTCATTCCGCTTGCAGTGACAGGGAATCGTCATCTCAGATTTCTATGTCAAACCCTATATATTCTCTGACAAATGCTTTGTAATACTCTCTGATATCTCGATATTTCGTGCCAAACTTGGACGGGACTTCGATGATTATGGGAACCATCCTTTTCCCTTTTCTAACTTGCACCACTAGATCCTCAGCGTATTGTATGTAGTCTTCTAATATCAGTACTGTGCCAACATTGGGGTCGTCTATCAATTCACTTAGAACTCTCCTAACATCTTCACGGGCATTATGATCTCCCTTTATCATATGATATCTACTGACACCAGCCAGCCTAAGGCCGCTGACCAGCTCTTCATCTCCTATGACAGCTATATCTAGGTGTCTGGCCGGTATCATACTCACAGCACCAGATACTCCTTTATTTCATCCACGGGCATGCCATCGACTATCATTTTTAGAACTAGCCTTAAGTTCCGTATTTCAACTTCTTTAATGATTAAGTACCAGGCTATCACCAACGGGGATAACACCCTCGGTGACAATATCTCCTTAAGCAACCTGAACTGATGCTTGTCAATGATTTCCTGTACCGCGGTGATACGCCCGGTCCTATCGTAATTACTTGATATTTCGCTTGCTACGTCTGAGTACTGAGTATTCTCTAGCCTATGAGGTAGTTCGGTCATCTTAAGAGATAATAGATCCTTGACGGCTCTTTCTGTAATGAGATATCCACCAGCGATGGTACATTCAGCGGCATCAGGCCCCATACCCTCGATTATGGCTCTCGACACAATTTGCAGGTTTGTGAGGTCTATAAGAATGCCGTAGACTTTGGAAAACAGAACACCATCTTTTGTAGCCCTTGCGGTATCCAGCATATTCTTATAGTATTCGCTATCTAACCTGGCCTCAGCGATGAGCCTCGACTTCGCTCCGCCACTTATGTGTTTTTCATGTTCCTCTAGGATCTCGGCGTAATTGCCCAGCTTGCATTCGGTAAGCGTTTCCACAATATCCTTCAGGTTCTCAGCACTGGCAAGCCTGTCCATTAACCCGTAGCTATGAACAGCACCTACTGGGATCATGCGAGCTTTTCTACCGGTCGAAATACCCCACAAGGCAGCTTTGATATTTAGGACATCGTACTTCACCATGTATGCTCTCAATATCTTTAACATGCCAGCAGGCAAAAGCCTAAACCCCTCCAGGCGCTCGAGACAACTGCGAATATACACCCATAAGTATTCTTCGACGTCATCGAATGTTCTGAGCGGGACTTCTTCAAAATAGCTTCCTATATCGGTCTCTTTGATGACCGCCAGTGCATCTTGAATAGTGGATGTTTTCGACATCCGATCTACATGCTCGGAGGTAACGAGTCTGGCCTCCTCACCTTTTAGATATGCGGAGGTAAAGGCATACCCTGTGCTAATCAACTCTAGTCACTATCTCCTTTGAACAGTTGTCTGTCTATCTCAGGCAGCAGCTTTGGTAGCAACATCTCAAGTCTGGTTTCATACGTATTGTCTATCCTGCGTTTTCCCTCGATATCCTCAGCAATAACCCCTCCGGTGCAATCGAACTCTATAACTTCCATTATCCTGCTAGCTAGTTCTTTATCTCCTTCAAGGAATTTCTCTACACTGCTCACATCTTTGGGAGGGACATAAATCCTACCTTTTGCCCCACCAAGCCCGTCCATGGCCTCCTTGATTAGGCTCGGAAGATGGCTTTCATCACTTGAGATGCCTGCCAGTGTTTTCTTCACTCCCTCAATTATTCTGGCGATTATATCAGATTTCGTGCGTAATAGTTCCTGCCGTGCTCTTATAGAAGCCTGAGCCACAACTCTAGCGGCTTCTTCTTCAGCTTCTTCCAGCATTTGGCGTTTCTTTACCTCGAGTTTTATTTCCCGCTGCTTCTTGGCTCTCTCTATCTCTTCTTGTGCCTTCTCCTCTGCTTCTTTTACTATGTCTCCTGCCTCTGCTTCTACCTTGGCGAGTATAGCCTCCCTTATTTTATCCATCCCTGTGGCTGACATGAGGCACCTCTACATGACTCCCAGAATGGTGAATGCCATTATGGTAAACACCAGTCCCAACACAGCTATCAACTCGACAAACACGGCTAGCATCATAGAGGAAGTCAGTATCCCCCCTTTCGTCTTAGGCAAGAGTGAGTTGCCCGAGGCACAAACTGAACCCTGGTATATTGCCGAGGCGGCAAAGGCGAAGGTGGCTATTAGACAGGCGCCCAGGACTGTGAAACCGCTGCTGCCTTCGGCTGGCAAAGTGGGGATTATCGATGTTAGCACCAGTATCAGCACTATCAGCCCGTAAAAGGACTGCGTCATGGGCAGTGATGATAGTATTATCACATTTCTGAACTGGCTGCTATCTTCGGACAAGGTGGCCAGGCCAGCAGATGCGGCAATGCCTATTCCGATCGCAGAGCCCAATAAACCACCGGCAAGTGCTAGTGCACCACCAAGGCATGCCAAAGATTCGGGACTCATTTTTCACCTCCATTCATTTCTTTTCCCATCTATTCATTTGCCCTCACCTCCATTCACTTTCTTCCGACTACTACGGGCATAGGAGACTTCAGCCTAAATGGGCTGTATTCTCTACCTCCTCCCTCATAGAATTTAAATAGGAATTCCACAAAACATAGCCTTAGGGAGTGTATGAAGGCGGTGAGGCCGGTGAGGGCTAGGTTGATGGTATGTCCGAAGGCCAAGACCAGAAATGCTAGGATGCCACCGATAATAACTCCTGCCACGCCGGGCATCATGTCATAGAGCAGTTGCGCCAGCATATTAAAACTGGATGCCAGGTAAAATGTAGCTAAGCCCACTCCGGCTAACCTGCAGTATGACATGATATCGCCCAGAAGGCCGGTCAGATCAAAGAGCCAGAAGATGGCCCCTAAGCTACCACGCTGCATGAAGGCTGATACGACGATGAGTGCCACGCTGGCGAGCACAATGTACGTGAAGATGGAATACACCCCTGCGCTAACCGGTAGGGACACGTTGAACAGCCAGAGAAGGACCAATGGGATGCCAAAGAGCTGGAGAGTAAAGAGCCCGATCTTGCTGATTACTACGCTTTTCTTCCTTTCCTTCACTCCCCTGATTAATGCCAGCACGTGGGCTGTGTTTACATGGATGACACCCAATGCAATAGCGAGAATTATGAAGGTGATGGGATCACCAAGTAATTGCTTGACCGACTCTACTAGTGCCAGGCTCTCGATCCCCAATAAATGGTAAATATCTCCCAGGTATGTTCCGGTAAGCAGACCAAGGATCAGGGCAACAATACTGCTAGTATAAAGTACCCGTTGGAATAACCTATAACCATCGGTAGTGGGATCGTCAACGAAGATGCGCAGGACAAACCTCGTCACCAATATTACCCCGATGGCATAAACCACGTCACACAGCATGAGGCCGAAGAAAATGGCGAACGAATAGGCCATTATCGGTGTCGGATCCCCTTCTCTGTACTTCGGGGAGCCAAAGAGATTCGTGATGACCTCGAACGGCTTCATCACACGCGGGTTCTTGAGATTTGTCGGGGGTTCTTCCTGTGTCGTAGGCTCTCTGGTATCAATAAACACATAGTCTACGCTATCTCTAATTTCGTAGATTGCGGTCTCAATTTTACTATCTGGAATCCATCCCTCAATTAATGTTACATATTTTGCTTCACACGCTTTTTCTAGAACTGATAACCTTTCATTTTCTGCTGACAATGCCCCTCTGAAGAGAACGAGTTTCTCCAAATTCTCTCTAGTTTTAACTTCGATTTCTCGATTAAGTTCTGCCAGGCCCTCTACAAGGCCATTAATCCTGTCACTAACTACTTTGAGGAATTCCTTCAGGGTTAAGTCTTCACTAGGTATCTGCAGAGTTTTGCCCCCACCATCCTTGATCGTGGACTCTATAATTCCTTGGTCTGCAACCCTGGCAATTGCATAGAGAATAGTCTCGTTTTCTGTTGTGGCTACGATGCCGCCAAATAGGTAGTTCTCAAGCTTACGATGTAAGGTTTCGTACACTTCATTGGTAAGCACAAAAATCTTTGAAAAGAGGTAGCTTCCAGAAAAACTAAGGTCTTTCAATCTAATATCAGTCTGCTGCCCAAGAGGTCCAAGATACTTACTTAGTTCTGTTAGCTCCTTAACCTCCTCGCTGAGTTTGGCAACTCTCTGGTGCATATTGCTGAGCTTGGTACACAGTCTCCTGACCTCGCTATCGGTCTCGTCAAAGGGTCTAGTGTATATGACCTCAATATCCTCTCCCAGAGGCACTCTCTCTCCCTGTGGTATGTAAGCCAATACATCGTCTATGGCTGTCAATAGCTCCTCAACCTCTCTTCTTTCATGTTCGATAGCTTCTCTATCTACGGGCCTCAACTCCGCACTTTGCTCAACATGAAGCACCCCAACTCTATGTAGAGTTTTTAAAGCTTTATTTGAATAGTCCTTGGCAGTCACTACCCTGACTTTGAGCATAGGTTCAGGAGAATTGAGGACTAAAGGTATCATGCTGCCTTTGCCCCCGTGATGATACTCACTATGAGATCCACGATTTCTGCTACTTTCTTGTCGGCATTGGTACTAATTTCAGAGGCCTTCCTCACAGAATCTGCAATTTTCTCCTCGGCCTCCATACTGGCCTTATGAATAATCCCGTCACACTCCGTTTTGACTTCATCCATAGGAAAATCGGAGGAAACGATTTTCCTGGCCTCTTCTCTACTCTTAAGGAGAATTTCGTTAGCCCTAGTCTTGGCCTCTTCGAGTATCTTCTCAGCCTCGACCTCGGTGGCTTCTACACTGCTGGTAATATCATTCATTGCCATAGTATACCTCTTTAGTAATTCTCTGGACAATAACTAGACGACTTCTGCAGATGAGTTCTTTTTACAAGTGGAGGAGATAGCAGGTGGGCATTTCGATTTCAGCTACTGACGTGGTCAATTACGCCCTTGATATAGTGAAGCAATTTACCATTGTTACTATGCTATCTTTCTCATCGGCTACCTGCACTTCATAGACTCTCTGCTCAACTACGGTATCTGTAACCTTCCTCACTTCATTATCAGCCTATATC
>CAZZJX010000110.1:0-5330 GCA_964654845.1 uncultured Dehalococcoidales bacterium | reverse complement strand
CGTTCACCCGGTGTTCCTTCCCCAGGACCTGCTCCTAGCGAAGGTGGATGGTGTCTATAATGCGGTTCAAGTAGAAGGCGATCTGGTGGGGCGGGTGCTTTTCTACGGGCAAGGGGCTGGGCCCTCGGCCACCTCTAGCGCTGTGATTGCCGATATCATCAACCTGGCGCAGAGGATCAATCTGGGAGTAAATATCACCCATGAGTTAAAGCTTACCCCCTCAAAAAAGCTGAAACCCATCTCTGAGATAGAGACGCGGTATTATCTTCGCATGAGCACCGTCGACCGCCCCGGGGTGCTGGCCAATATCTCCCGCATCCTCGGTGACCTCGGTATTAGCATCTCATCGGTGATCCAGAAGGAAAGCGATGTCTCTGCAGATGTAGCTGAGATCGTGCTCATGACCTACCCCGCTCGGGAGAAAGCGATGCAAGAGGCGATGTCCGAAATCGAGCGCCTCGAAGTGGTGCGGGAGATCTCAAACTTCATCCGTGTCGAGGACTGAAGGGAGCCGTAGAGATGGGCTACCTTTCCCCTACATTGGCCGTCAGGGATATGAAGAAGACTATTGACTTCTATAAGAATTCCCTCGGATTCAGGATAGGTATGCTTTTCCCCGATGCAGACAACCCGGAGTATGCCGACCTTTCAAAGGACGGAATGACCCTGATGTTTATACCTGCCGCGAACCTCGGTATTGGCAACGATGAGAAGTTGGGCACTGGCGTGAACCTTTATCTGGAGATCGATGGGGACATCGACGAGTATTACGCTGAACTGAAAGAAAAGGGCGTTGAAATCGCAGTCGATATAAAAGACGAGCCGTTCGGCATCAGGGACTTCACCATCAAGGATATAGATGGATATCAACTGACGTTTAATCGGCCCTCAAATACCGTTTAGCGAGCAGTTATGAAAAAGGGCGTTTTAGAAAGATACGGAAAATTCCTCCCCATCACCCCCCAGACCCCCGTCATCACTCTTGGTGAGGGGGATACCCATCTGGTGCGCTCGCGGCGGCTCGAGAAGGAGTTCGGCTGTGAGCTTTACTTCAAGCTGGAGGGATGCAACCCCACCGGCTCCTTCAAGGACCGTGGTATGGTAGTTGCTGTGGCCAAGGCGGTGGAGGAGGGAAGCAAGGCCATTATCTGCGCCTCAACCGGCAATACCAGCGCCTCGGCGGCCGCTTTTGGGGCGCGCTTCGGGCTGCAGACCGTTGTTATCATCCCCGAGGGAAAAATCGCACAAGGGAAACTCGCCCAGGCGCTTATCTACGGGGCAAAGATCATCGCCATCGACGGCAACTTCGACCAGGCGCTGAATATCGTGCGCACCCTGAGCGAGAAGCACTCCATTACCCTGGTCAATTCAATAAACCCCTACCGCATCGAGGGACAGAAGACCGCCGCCTTTGAAGTCATCGACGAGCTGGGCGATGCCCCGGACTACCTATTTATTCCGGTGGGCAATGCTGGCAACATCACCGCCTACTGGAAGGGTTTTGTCGAGTATCACCAGGCGGGCCAGTCCTCTAAAAGGCCACGGATGATGGGATTTCAGGCTGAGGGGGCATCCCCCATCGTTCAGGGGAGGGTGTTTGAGAATCCCGAGACGGTAGCCACCGCGATCAGGATCGGCAACCCGGCAAGCTGGAAAGGCGCCACCACCGCCCGCGATGAGTCCGGGGGAGTCATCGACTCGGTTACCGATGAAGAGATTCTTTCCGCTTATCGGCTTCTCGCTCGCGAGGAGGGCATCTTCAGCGAGCCGGCGTCGCCGGCATCGTTGGCCGGCCTGTTAAAGATAGCCAGAGGCGGTATCAGCCTGAAGGGTAAAACCGTAGTTTGCATCATCACCGGAACCGGATTGAAGGACCCCGACACGGCGATTGAATCCTCGAAGCCCCCGGTGGCTCTCCCGGCAGATATCGCTGCCATCGAGCAAGCATTAGGATTGTGTTAATATAAGGAGGTTGGTATGGCCCATACAAGCTTAGAGGGCGCAGCGGGGTTTTCTCACCACTACCCAAAGCTAGCCACCATAGTCACCGCTCGTGCCAAGGGAAAGGACAACGCTATGGCGGTAGCATGGCACTCGTCTATCTCGGTAAATCCTCCCCTGTATGGTGTTTCCATCGCCCCGGGCAGGTTTACATATGAGTTACTTCTAGAGGCTGGAGAGTTTGGCATCAACTTTATGCCTATTGAGAAGGCAGAGCTGGTGGCAGCGGTGGGGGGCAGCTCGGGGAAAGTGATTGACAAGTTTGAGAAGTTCGGGCTGGCAAAGGAAACGCCGATAAAAACATCCGTGCCCATTTTGAAGGATGCGTACGCCTCCTACGAATGCAAATTGTTTGACCATAAGACGTACGGCGACCATGTGTGGGTCGTCGGTGAGATTCTGGCTTCGCACTATGACCAAGAGATATTCACCGAGACTGAAGGGCTGAAACTCGAACGATTCTCCCCTGCCCTCTACCTCGGGGCGGAAAAATATACAACGGTGGCAAACGATGTTCCAAGACAATTAGACCGAAAGGTCTATGGGAAAGGCTGAAAGGAAGCACGGTGATCGATAAGAAGAAAATCGAGCAGGCAGTACTGACAATAATCGAAGCCATTGGAGAAGACCCGAAGAGAGAAGGCCTAAAAGGGACACCTAGGCGTATCGCCGAGATGTACTCTGAGCTCTTTGTGGGCCTCAGTGTGGACCCCAAGGAGGAGCTAGCTATAGGCTTTGATGAAGGCCACCACGAGATGGTGATTCTCAGGGACATACCATTCTACTCCATGTGCGAGCACCACTTGCTTCCCTTCTTCGGGCTGGCACACGTAGGCTATATCCCCAAGGGGCGCATTGTTGGGGCCTCAAAGTTGGCCCGCGCCGTCGAAGTCCTGGCGAAGCGTCCCCAGCTTCAAGAACGACTCACCAGCCAGATCGCTGAGGCGGTTGTTGAAGCCCTGGCTCCCAACGGCGTGGGGGTAGTGATTGAGGCAGAGCACATGTGCATGACCCTGCGTGGAGTGAAGAAGCCCGGATCGAAGATAGTCACCTCAGCGATGAGGGGGCTATTTCGAACTAATCCCGCCACCCGCGCGGAGTTTATGTCTTTGGTACAGGGCAGATAGCTCATTCCTGGATGCGGAAGGATCTTATCGCCAGCGTGCCCATGATGATGCCAAATATGACAACCACCGCTACATCCAGAATGATGGGCATGCGATAGCCGAAGAGGTGTATGCCGAACATAGCTGACTGCTGTGACCCCAGAACCGCCTGGCGCATGGCATCTATCCCGTAGGAGACGGGATTGAACTTCACTACGGTACCGAGCCATGCAGGCAAATACTGAGTGGGAAACATTGCTGGCGAGAGAAAGAACAGGGGAAACAACATCAACGGCGCCACCATTCCGAAGGCCTCCATCGTCTTTATTCGCGAGGCAATGAGTATCCCCATGGAGGTCAGGGATAGGGCGAAGACAAACATCACCGCCATTAGAGTGATAACGCCTCCTATAGACGGGCTCACATGAGCAAACGGGATGAATACGAGCATAATCAAGCCCTGAATGGTGGCGATGGTCGCGCCTCCTAGGGCCTTTCCCACCGCAACAGCGGTGCGGCTGATGGGGGCGACCAGCACCTCCTTGAGGAAGCCGAACTCCCGGTCCCATACGAGAGATATCCCTGTCATCATGGAGGTGAACAGCACCACCATGCCGATGATACCAGGGTACATGAACTGGATGTAATCGAAGTCACTACCGCCCGCCCCCCGCATCATGCTCGAGGCAATCCCTGTTCCAAAGACCACCAGGAACAGGAAGGGCATAACAAAGGTGGTGACCAGCCTTGCCTTATCCCGCCAGAAGCGTAGCAGGTCGCGATACCAGATAATATATATGCCCCTCAGGTTGTTCAACGGAACCTACCTCCCCCACCCCTGGTCTGGCGCATCGCCCACTGCTTTTTCATCACCGCAAATCCTCCCGTCTCCTCACGGATCTCCCGACCGGTGAGCTTCATAAAAACGTCATCGAGTGTCGGACGTCGCACACTGATGCTCTGCAACCCACTCTTAAAATTGTTTACCAGGGTGGGTATGAATTCCTCTCCTTTCTGAATCTCGAAAAATACCTCATCGCCGTCATGCTGAGCTTCGATGTTGTATTTATCGTGGATCTCCGCCACCGCCGCCTCGGCGTTCTCTGTCTTAAGCGTTACGATGTCGCCACCAACCATACTTTTCAAAGCATCCGGGGTATCCAGGGCGATGATCTTGCCATAGTCGATAATGGCAATGCGGTCGGCGACCGTAGCCTCATCCATGTAATGCGTGGTGAGGAAGACGGTGATATTCTCCCGCTTCCTGAGTTCAAGAATATACTCCCAGATATGATTTCTGGTCTGTGGGTCAAGTCCCAACGTGGGCTCGTCAAGAAACAGAACCTTAGGATAATGAAGAAGTCCGCGGGCTATCTCCAGGCGTCGTCTCATTCCACCGGAATAATTCCGCACCTCGTCCTTGCGACGATCCCATAACTCCACCATGCTAAGTATCTCCTCAATCCGCCTCTTTGCCACAGTCCCAGGAATGTTATAGACGAAGGCATGAAACTTGAGATTCTGAAGTGCAGTGAGCCTTATGTCCAGGCTGGGGTCTTGGAAAACCAACCCTAGAGAGTGGCGCACCTGATTCTGCTGCCGTATCACGTCGAATCCATTGAGAGTTGCCCTTCCTGAGGTCGGTTTCATCAGGGTGCATAGGATATTTATCGTAGTTGTCTTTCCTGCTCCGTTGGGACCAAGGAATCCGAATATCTCCCCCTCCTCTACTTCAAAGCTAATATCATCTACGGCAACAAGGTCGCCGAACTTCTTCACCAGGTGTTCAACTTCTATGATTTTTGTCATGGAGCCACCCTTCTAGTGAAACATTAGAACACCAATTTTACCACTTTCGTAGTGGTAATCAAAGCATTAATACTTCGTGCATAAGCACATAAGCACAAGAGTATAGAATGGCTATATATGTTCTCAAAGGTGCAAACATGGTGCTTTCACATATTACAATACGCTCATATCTTGAAGCTGCGTTTCAATTTACAAATTGCCTAGTTAAGATACTTGTGCTCATTAATACATACTATCCACCAACTATCGTGCGCCAAGGCTCAGTATGCATAGGGCGCCGGCCTGTTCAGGTAATTCTCCTTTACGCTCTATTTCGATGCAAATCCACTTATTCACACCCTGCGCACTCCCTCTTCACTGACTCTGCACGATTTATTTAGGCAGCACTTGAATACCAAAGACACAGTTTACTAC